>JAYUFH010000037.1:0-7571 GCA_043738765.1 Pseudomonadota bacterium
GCCACCGACATGACGCGCTGCATCCATTGCACGCGCTGCGTGCGCTTCGGTCAGGAGATCGCCGGTCTCATGGAGCTGGGGGCCACCGGTCGCGGCGAACACATGCGCATCGGCACCTACATCGAGAATACCGTGGATTCCGAGTTGTCCGGCAACATGATCGATCTGTGTCCGGTGGGCGCGCTCACGTCGCGTCCGTTTCGCTATTCCGCGCGCAGCTGGGAATTACAGGACCACGCCTCCATCAGCCCGCACGATTGCGTCGGTTCCAATCTGACGGTGCAGGCACGCGGCAACAAGGTCATGCGTGTGCTGCCGCGGGAGAATGAGGACATCAACGAGACCTGGTTGTCGGATCGCGATCGCTACAGTTACACCGCACTCGATAGCGCCGATCGCCTGACGACGCCCATGATCCGGCAGAATGGCGAACTGCGTGCCACCGATTGGGCCACGGCGCTGGAATTCACCGCTACAGGCCTGCGCAAACTGATCAAGAACCGCGGTGCCGACAGTCTCGGCGCGCTCGCCGCGCCGACCTCCACCCTGGAGGAGTTCTATCTGTTGCAGAAGCTGACGCGCGCACTCGGCTCGGGCAATGTCGATCATCGTCTGCGCGCGCGCGATTTCAGCGACGACCAGCATGCCCCGGTGTTTCCGTGGCTGGGACAGTCCCTGCGCCAGCTGGAAGAACTGGACACGGTATTGTTGATCGGCTCCAACGTGCGCAAGGACCAGCCGTTGATCGCGCACCGCTTGCGCAAGGCCTTCCTCAAGGGCGCCAGGATCATGGCGGCCAACACCCTGGATTATGATTTCAGTTTCCGTCTTGCCGCCAAGGCGATCACCGCTCCTTACGATCTGCCGGGCACACTCGCGCGTATCGCCGGCGCCCTGTGCAAGCTGGTGGGCAAGCCGGTACCGGATGCCGTGCGCGTGTGGATGGACAGCGGTGTGGCGACCGGGGAAGAACAATCCATTGCCGCCAATCTGCATGCTGGCACGCACACCACATTATTGCTCGGCAACGCGGCCGCGGCCCATGCCCAGGCCGCGGACCTGCGCGCCCTGGCGGAGTTGATCGCCGGTCTCTGCAAAGCCCGATGCGGTTATTTGCCCGAGGCCAACAGCGCGGGCGGCTGGCTCGCCGGTTGCGTACCGCAGCGCGGTGTCGCCGGTGACGCGGCGGCGGTCACGGGCCGTAATGCGTATGATCAGCTTGTACCGCCGCTCAAAGGCTACATCCTCCTGGGTACCGAGCCGGAGCTCGACTGCTGGGATGGTGCGGCGGCGCGACGCGCTCTAGCTGGCGCGGATTTTGTCGTGGCCTTGTCGGTATTCAAGCAAGAAGTCAGCGAGCATGCCGATGTGCTATTACCCATGGCGGCGTTTACCGAAACCTCCGGCACTTATGTAAATTGCGAGGGCCGTATGCAGAGCTTTGCCGGCGCGGTGCCGCCTGCGGGCGAGGCGCGGCCGGGCTGGAAGATACTACGGGTCCTGGGCAACCTGCTGGAGTTGCCGGGTTTTGCCTACAACTCCTCGGACGAGGTGTGCGCCGAGGTGGCGCAAAGGCCGGTGACTCCGGGCAATACTTTACGCGAGTGGCGGCTGCATACGCCGCCAATACGCGAGGCTGGGCTGACGCGCATCGTCGATGTGTCGGCCTATGCCAGCGACATGCTGGTGCGGCGCGCGCAACCGCTGCAATTAACCCATGACAACCCGAAACCCGCCGCGCGCATGAACGCCGCGCAGGCATCACGCCTGGGCCTGACCGGTATGACGAAGGTGCAGGTGCAACTCGGCGGCGGTCAGGCCGAGCTCGCACTGCTCATCGACAAGCGTGTACCCGACGGTTGCGTGCTGGTGGCAGCAGGCTGTCCGGAAACTGCCGACCTCGGCGGGCAGGGGACGGCGTACGTGGTGGGGGCCGCGGTATGATCGAGATTATCCTGAAGCCCGCCTCGGCGCTCTGGGCATGGTTTCCCTTCTGGACGCAGGTATTGTTCCTGAACCTGGGCAAGATCGTGCTGATCGTGGCGCCGCTGTTCCTCGCCGTCGCCTATCTGACCTTCGCCGAGCGCAAGCTCATCGGCTACATGCAGGTGCGCATCGGTCCCAACCGCGTCGGGCCACGCGGCTGGCTGCAGCCCATCGCCGACGTGGTGAAGCTGTTGCTCAAGGAGATCATCCTCCCGACCAAGGCCAACAAATTTTTGTTTGTGCTGGCGCCGGTGCTGGCGATCGCGCCGTCGTTGGCGGCGTGGGCGGTGATTCCCTTCACCGACACCCTGGTGCTGGCCAACATCGATGCCAGTCTGCTCTATGTGTTGGCGCTGACCTCGGTGGGCGTGTATGGCGTGATCATCGCCGGTTGGGCCTCCAACTCGAAGTACGCGTTTCTCGGATCGATGCGCTCCGCCGCGCAGATCGTGGCTTACGAAATCGCCATGGGCTTTGCCTTGGTGGGTGTGCTCATGGCTGCCGGCAGTTTGAATCTGCGGGAAATTGTTTTGCACCAGGCGGGTAATCTCACGGACTGGTATGTGTGGCCGCTGCTGCCGTTGTTTTTTGTCTATTTCATTTCCGGCGTGGCGGAGACCAACCGTTCGCCCTTCGACGTGGCGGAAGGCGAATCCGAGATCGTCGCCGGCTTCCACGTGGAATACTCCGGCATGGCCTTCGCGGTGTTCTTTCTCGCGGAATACGCCAACATGATCCTCATCGCTGCCCTCACCAGCATTCTGTTTCTGGGTGGCTGGATGGCGCCGTTCAACGTGGCGCCCTTTACCTGGATACCCGGCCTCGGCTGGCTGCTGATCAAGATCAGCGGGATACTGTTTATGTTTATCTGGTTCCGCGCCACCTTCCCGCGCTACCGTTACGATCAGATCATGCGCCTGGGCTGGAAGGTGTTGATCCCGGTCACCCTGGTATGGATAGCGGTGATGGGTGGTGCCATGTTCCTGACGCCGTATGGCCATGTGTTTCACTAAGGGCTGAGGATAAAGTCATGAATGCGATGAAGCGTTACCTCAATAGCTTTCTGCTGATCGAATTGTGGAAGGGCCTGATGCTCACCGGCCGGCACCTGTTTGCACGCAAGATCACCATCCAGTATCCGGACGAACGCACGCCCCAGTCGCCGCGCTTCCGCGGCCTGCATGCCTTGCGGCGTTATCCGAATGGCGAAGAGCGCTGCATCGCCTGCAAGCTGTGCGAGGCGGTGTGCCCGGCGGTGGCGATCACCATCGATTCGGAACAGCGCGCCGACGGCACGCGCCGCACCACGCGTTACGACATCGACCTGACCAAATGCATCTTCTGCGGGTTCTGCGAGGAATCGTGCCCGGTGGACTCCATCGTCGAGACGCGTGTGTTCGAGTATCACGGGGAGAAGCGCGGTGACCTGTATTACACCAAGCCCATGCTGCTGGCGATCGGCGACAAACACGAAAAACAGATAGCAGCGGATCGCGCGGCGGACGCGCGTTACCGATGATGAACCGAAGCGCCGCAGGGTATTCAGTCAAGTGAGACACATCCATGACTTTTGAGCAGGCTGTTTTCTACGTTTTCGCCGGGATACTGGTGTTCGCCGCGACCATGGTGATTACGATTCGCAACCCGGTCAAGGCAGCGTTATTCCTGGTGCTGGCCTTCTTCAGCGCCGCCGGGCTGTGGGTGCAGCTGGAGGCGGAGTTTCTCGCCATCACCCTGGTGCTGGTGTACGTGGGTGCTGTCATGGTGTTGTTCCTGTTTGTGGTAATGATGCTTGATATCAACCTGGTGCGGCTGCGCGAGGGTTTCGGCGAGTACCTGCCCATCGGTGGTTTCGTCGCCGTGTTGATGGTGGGGGAGATGATCGTTGTCCTGAGCGGCGGGCGCTTTGGTCTGGCGCAGATGCCGCTGCCCGCGTCGCATCCCATAGGCTATAGCAACACCCGTGAACTCGGCATGCTGCTGTATACCGATTATGTCTACCCGTTCGAAATTGCGGCACTGGTGTTGCTGGTGGCGATCGTGGCCGCTATCGCCCTGACCATGCGCAAGCGTGCCCAGAGTAAATATCAGAATCCGGCGGAGCAGATACAGGTACGGCGCGGTGACCGTGTACGCATGGTGAAGATGGCGCCGGAAAAGAAGAATTGATGCGGCGCGTTCGGTCAGGCGGACGCTTCCGCCAGCCAATAGTTTAAAGGGAAAAAAATGATTGCATTGTCCAATTACCTTATCCTCGGCGCGATCCTGTTCGCGTTGAGCATGGTGGGGATTTTTCTCAATCGCAAGAACGTGGTGATTCTGCTGATGGCGATCGAGCTGAATCTGCTGGCCGTGAACATGAATTTCGTGGCCTTCTCCCGCTACCTCGGCGATAGCGCCGGTCAGGTGTTTGTATTTTTTATCCTCACGGTCGCGGCGGCGGAGGCGGCGATTGGTTTAGCGATCCTGATCGTGCTGTTCCGTAATCGCAACACCATCAACGTCGACGACCTGGATACCCTGAAAGGCTGACCCATGCTTGATAACATGCAGACTGTTTATCTTGCCATTCCGCTCGCCTGTCTTGCGGGTGCGCTCATCGCCGGCCTGTTCGGCAAGGTGATCGGCCGTTCCGGCGCCCACACCGTCGCCATCCTGGGGGTGTTTACGGCGTTTGTATTGTCGTTGGTGGTGTTCAAGGATGTCATCCACGGCGGTCATACCTTCAACGGTACGGTCTATGTCTGGGGTGTGAGCGGCCAGATTCCCATGGAGGTTGGATTTCTGATCGACGCCTTGAGCGCGTTGATGATGGTGGTGGTCACCTTTGTTTCACTGATGGTGCACATTTATACCATCGGTTACATGCGCGACGACCCCGGCTATCAGCGTTTCTTCAGTTACATTGCGTTGTTTACCTTTGCCATGCTCATACTGGTGATGTCGAATAACTTCCTGCAGTTGTTTTTTGGCTGGGAGGCGGTCGGCTTGGTGTCTTATCTGCTGATCGGTTTCTGGTACACCCGGCCGACGGCGATTGCGGCGAATCTCAAGGCGTTCCTGGTCAATCGTGTTGGTGATTTTGGTTTCCTCCTCGGTATCGCCGCCATCTATACGAATTTCGGCACGCTCGATTACGCCGCTGTGTTCAGCATTGCGCCGCACCTGGCCATGCAGACGGTGCAGATTGTGCCCGGCGTCGATTGGAATGTGATGTCGCTGATCTGCATCCTGTTGTTCGTCGGTGCCATGGGTAAATCGGCGCAGGTGCCGTTGCACGTGTGGCTGCCGGACTCCATGGAAGGCCCGACGCCGATTTCCGCCCTGATACACGCGGCCACCATGGTGACCGCGGGTATCTTCATGGTGGCGCGCATGTCGCCGTTGTACGAATTGTCCGAGACCGCTTTGTCGGTGGTGATGGTCATCGGCGCCATCACGGCCTTGTTCATGGCGTTTCTCGGTATGGTACAGAACGACATCAAACGAGTCATTGCGTACTCGACGTTGTCGCAACTGGGTTATATGACGGTGGCCCTGGGGGCCTCCGCCTACAGCGCCGCCATTTTCCATCTCATGACCCATGCCTTTTTCAAGGCGCTGCTGTTTCTGGCCGCGGGTTCAGTCATCATGGCCCTGCATCACGAGCAGGACCTGCGCAAGATGGGCGGGCTGCGTAAATACATGCCACTGACATTTATTACCACCTGGATCGGCACGTTGGCCCTGGTGGGCTTCCCCGGTTTCTCCGGTTTCTTTTCCAAGGATGCCATTATCGAGGCTGTATACTACTCGCACCTGCGCGGCAGTGGCTTTGCCTATGTAGCGGTGACGGCAGGGGTGCTTGTCACGGCGTTTTATTCGTTCCGATTGTTGTTTCTGGCGTTCTACGGCAAGCCACGCATGGATGAACATACACTGCATCAATTAAAAGAATCGCCCTTTGTGGTGGTGCTGCCATTGTTGCTGTTGGCGCTGCCCTCGGCCGTGATTGGCGCCTTCTATATGGAGCCGATGTTGTTCAAAGGATTCTTTGGCAGTGCCATCAAGGTGCTGCCACAGCACGACACCCTGGCCGAGGTCGGTCAGGATTTCGACAGCCTGGGTCATTTTATCGCCCACGGCCTGCAGTCATTGCCGATGTTGTTGCTCGCTGCGGGTTTTGGCCTGGCCTGGTTCCTATACATTCATTCACCGCAGTGGCCGGACTTGATCCGGCAGCGTTTTAACGTCCTGCACTCCCTGCTCATGCGTAAATATTGTTTTGATGAATTCTATGAAACCGTCCTGGCGGGCGGGGCACGCGGCATTGGACGTTTGTTCTGGCAGATCGGCGACGTCAAGCTCATTGATGGATTGATGGTGAACGGTACGGCACGCGTGGTGGGCTGGATGTCGTCGGTACTGCGGCATGTTCAGTCCGGCTATGTCTATCACTATGCCTTCGCCATGATCATCGGTCTGTGTCTATTGATGACTTTTTTCCTGCATGTCTGAGCTTAAGGACGACACCTGAACCATGTTTGCTGATCACGCACTGAGTCTCGCCATCTGGCTGCCCATCGTGGGTGGCGTGGCGGTGTTGTTCACCGGCGGCGACGCCCATGCCGCACTCGCCCGGCGCATCAGCCTGCTGGTGGCGCTGGCGGCCTTTGCCGCGACGCTGCCGCTGTATTTCGGTTTCAATGCGCACAGCGCCGGTATGCAGTTCGAGGAGCATCGCCCCTGGGTCGAGGCGTTTCATATCAATTATCACCTGGGCATCGATGGGATTTCTTTGCTCTTTATACTGTTGACCAGTTTCACCACACTGCTCGTGGTGATCGCGGGATGGCAGGTGATCCAACAGAAGGTCGCACAATACATGGCGGCATTTCTGTTCATGGAAGGCCTGATGATCGGCGTGTTCTCGGCCGTCGACGCCATCCTGTTTTATGTCTTTTGGGAGGCGATGCTGATTCCGATGTTCGTGATCATCGGTGTGTGGGGTGGCCCGAACCGGGTCTACGCCACCATGAAGTTTTTTCTGTATACGTTGCTGGGTTCGGTGTTGATGCTGGTGGCGCTGTTGTATATGTATCTGACCGGCGGGCATAGCTTCGACATTCCCGCGTTGCACGCACTCAAGCTCGGCATGAACGAGCAGGTGCTGATCTTCATCGCGTTTTTCCTCGCGTTTGCCGTGAAGGTACCCATGTGGCCGGTGCACACCTGGCTGCCGGATGCGCATGTGGAGGCGCCTACCGGCGGCTCGGTGGTATTGGCGGCCATCATGCTGAAGATGGGGGCCTATGGTTTTCTGCGCTTCAGTCTGCCGATATTGCCGGATGCCAGTCATAAGCTGGCGGGTTTGATGATCGCCCTGTCGCTGATTGCCATCGTTTATATCGGTCTGGTGGCCCTGGTGCAGCAGGACATGAAGAAGCTGATCGCCTACTCATCCATTGCCCACATGGGTTTCGTCACCCTCGGGTTTTTTGTGTTCAATGCCCAGGGCGTCGAGGGCGGCATCATACAGATGGTCTCTCACGGGTTTGTTTCCGGTGCGTTGTTCCTGTGTGTCGGTGTGTTGTACGACCGCATGC
>JAYUFH010000038.1:0-2871 GCA_043738765.1 Pseudomonadota bacterium
TTCACCGGCTTGCCACAGGCCGCCACCGCGGCGATGAAATCCGTCTGGCGGCAGAGAAACGCCGGGGTCTGCAGGACATCCACCACCGCCGCGACCGCGTCGATCTCGGGGATGTCGTGCACGTCGGTGAGCACCGGCACGCCGATCTCCTTGCGCACGCTCTCGAGTATTTTGAGTCCATTGTCCATGCCGAGGCCGCGGAAGGACTTGCCGGAACTGCGGTTGGCCTTATCAAAAGAAGATTTGTAGATAAAGGGAATGCCCAGGCGCGCGGTAATCTCCTTCAACCGGCCGGCGGTGTCGTGGGCCAATTCCTTCGATTCGATGACACACGGCCCGGCGATGAGGAAGAACGGCCGGTCGAGACCTACGTCAAAACCACATAGTTTCATTATGCTATCGCCTGTTTCTGAGTGACGGCGACGTGCTGTGCACGCGCCGCCTGGATGTAGCCAGTGAACAACGGATGACCGTCACGCGGCGTGGAGGTGAACTCCGGGTGAAACTGCACGCCGATGAACCACGGATGTTCCTTGAGCTCGACCACCTCCACCAGGTTACCGTCCATGGACATGCCGGCGATCACCAGTCCATGAGACTGTAACAGCGCGCGATAGTTGTTGTTGAATTCGTAGCGGTGCCGATGGCGCTCGACGATCACCTCTTTGCCATACAACTCGCGCGCGCGCGCGCCTGCGGTAAGCCGGCATTCCTGGCCGCCGAGGCGCATACTGCCGCCGAGATCGCCGTCGCGATGGCGCTTCTCCACCGAGCCGTCGGATTGCTTCCATTCGGTGATCAGGGCGATGACCGGATTCGATGTATTCGCATTGAACTCGGTGCTGTGTGCGTCCTTGAGACCCGCCACATTGCGCGCAAATTCAGTCACCGCCACCTGCATGCCGAGACAGATGCCGAGGTAGGGAATCCTGTGGGTGCGCGCATAATGCACCGCCTTGATCTTGCCTTCGATGCCGCGCTCGCCGAAACCGCCCGGCACCAGGATGGCGTCCACGTTCTCCAGCGCGCCGCTGCCTTCGCGGTCGAGCTTTTCCGAATCCACGTAGCGGATCTTCACCCGCGTATGGGTATGCAGGCCGGCGTGGGTCAAGGCTTCGGACAGGGACTTGTAGGATTCCGTCAGGTGCACATACTTGCCCACCAGGGCGATCTCCACTTCCGCCGTGGGATGCTCCATGGCAAACACCACCTGCTGCCACTCGGACAGATTGGCCTTGGGTGCGCTGAGTCGCAGCTTTTCCAATACGATGTCGTCCAGCCCCTGATCGTGCAACAGCATGGGGATTTTATAAATGTTGTCCACGTCCACCGCCGAGATGACCGCCTTGACCGTCACGTTGGTGAACAGCGCGATCTTGCGGCGCTCGTCCTCCGGCAGGCGCCGGTCGGCGCGACACAGCAACACGTCCGGCTGGATACCGATGGAGCGCAGCTCCTTCACCGAATGCTGGGTGGGTTTGGTTTTGATCTCGCCGGCGGCCTTGATGTAGGGCACCAGGGTCAGATGCATATAGGCGACGTTATCGTGCCCGAGCTCCACGCCCATCTGGCGGATCGCCTCGAGGAACGGCAGGGATTCGATGTCGCCGACGGTGCCGCCGATCTCCACCATGGCCACATCGGCATCGCCGGCGCCGAGCAGGATGCAGCGCTTGATCTCGTCGGTGATATGCGGGATCACCTGTACCGTGGCACCCAGATAATCGCCGCGGCGTTCCTTGCGGATGACGTTTTCGTAAATGCGCCCGGTGGTGAAATTATTGCTCTTGCCGAGGGTCGTGCGCACGAAGCGTTCGTAGTGACCAAGGTCCAGATCGGTCTCGGCGCCATCGTGGGTCACATACACCTCGCCGTGCTGATACGGGCTCATGGTGCCCGGATCGACATTGATGTAGGGATCGAGTTTCAGCAGGGTGACCTTCAGGCCACGCGCCTCGAGGATGGCGGCGAGGGAGGCGGAAGCGATGCCCTTGCCGAGGGATGAAACGACGCCGCCGGTAACGAAGATAAGTTTGGTCATGGAATCCGTTGTTTTGCTGGCTCTAGGAGGGGTTTCCAAATGAGCCCGAACGGAATGACAGGCTACCAGAAGTGGCCACCTGAGACAATGAAAAACCACCGGCGGCCAGGCGGATCGCGCGCTGCAGACACACTCCGGCGTGATCAGTTGCAGGGTGGGCATCGCCCACCAGCGGAGATTATCGACGCCCCGTGTGGTGGGCGATGCCCACCCTGCAACTTGGCACCTTGGCGGTTAATTTCTTTTTGTTAGGGACTCTTCAGGGGGCCTGCCACTGGATCTGCCATCCCGCTTCCTCCGCGGCGGCGGCATACGGCGCGCACACCCACAGATCCGCCACCGCCACCAGCTGGTCACCACAATAAATCAACGGCAGGCGGTCGCGCCGCCACGGCACCACCCCCTGGTCCTGCAGCAGTTTCTTTAATTTATGGTGATGCGCGCGTCCCGGCAGTCGGCACACCTCTCCGCCCCGGCGCGTGCGCACCCGCACCACCGTGCCCGCCAGGCGGGCGCGGGAAATGCCCTGCCCTTGGACGGCCACGGCCTGTAATCGGCCACCGAGTTGCGGCAGGGCCAGGGGTCGCGTCAAATCCCAGACCACGTCCAAACCAGGCGGCAGGGAAGTGAGCGGCGTCATCACATGCAACTGGTCGCGATAACGGTGTATCTCCGTGCCCGGCCAGGTAAAACGCCCGTGCCCGGTGCGGGGAGTGTCGGCCAACTGGCAGACCAGGGCTTCGAGATGCTGCGTACTGGGCGCGAGAAAACCCCGCGTGCGTAACCAGTAGCGCAGGACATTGCGCTGGCGCGCGGGGGACAGGCTCAGC
>JAYUFH010000039.1:0-2871 GCA_043738765.1 Pseudomonadota bacterium
TGCGGGGTCGAAAAAACAAAAGGGGACGCTACCGAATGGTACTACCTTTAGGGGTGCGGGGTCAGGTCTTGACTTTTGCCTCATCCGATTTGCACCGTCGCGGCCTTAAGATTCCAGCACTGACGGGTCGGATCTACGCAAACCCTTGATCATCCCTATATTTCCACACCAAAACCGCCTTGTGCCGGCCTTAAATGCAGAGTGCCATTCGGGACGGAGGGATTATTTATTAAGCAATTACAAAAGGTAGTGATGCCTGTCTATTATTTAATCCCTCCGTCCCGAATAATGTCCGTGGAATCAGGCTTGGCGGACTCCGTCCGCGTTTAAGCATACTTTTAGGCAGTTAGGCTGTAGTCACGCACTCGGTAACCACACTCTGTTTGATTCTGACCCAACCACGTTATACCCCACGTCTGGTTGAGCGTTTAAATCCCTTGATGGAGGGGGTTTGTTCGGCCTTCGCCCCTGATGATGCGTATTCTCAGAACCACACTCTTGACAATAATCCTAACAAGTACTAAATTAGTTCGCACTAGAACTATGTGAATACCGCCCATGAAAAAAGAGCCATTTTTACCGAGCCTGCGTGAGCTGGCGCGCTGCTACCAGGCCTTCGAGGCCCATTCGGCGGCGCATCTCCGGACGCTGGAGCTTACGTCGCCGCAATTCGATATCATTGCCACGTTGGGTGGTACATCGGGCATGACGTCAAAGGAGCTGGGGGAGAAAACCCTGATCACTAAAGGCACGCTTACCGGTGTCGTCGATCGGCTGGTGTCCAAAGATTTTGTGCAGCGCCTTGCCCATGGTAGCGATGGCCGCTGCCAGATTGTGCAGCTGACGAAAAAAGGGGAGCGCCTGTTCGACAAGGTGTTCCCGGCCCACTTGGCTTATTTAAAGCGGGCCTTCAAGGATTTCGAAACGAAGGACTATGCCCGCATCGAGTCGGCCTTGCGGGATCTGCACACCGTTTTCGAATCTGGCGGAGGAAAGTGATGCAAGCCGAAGGCAACATCCACGCCGCCAGGAGAACTCCCGCTGTCCCACTCGCGCCGGGCGTTGATGAGATATTTTACTGAGCCACCCGCGTTCTAATTGAGGAATATTTATGTCACTTCTATTTGATGAAGCCGTTCTAGGATCAATGAAATTACAGAATCACCTCGTCATGTCTCCGCTGACGCGCAACCGCGCCACCGACAATATTCCCAACGCGCTCATGGCGCAGTACTACGCCCAGCGGGCCTCCGCCGGCCTCATCATCACTGAAGGCACGTCACCGTCCCCGAACGGGCTGGGTTACCCGCGCATTCCGGGAATATTCTCCCTGGCGCAGGTGGCGGGGTGGAAACTTGTTACCGACGCGGCGTACGCCAAGGGCGCGAAATTGTTCATGCAGTTTATGCACTGCGGGCGCATTGCTCATCCGCTCAATCTGCCCACGGGCGCGCGCATGCTGGCGCCATCGGCGGTGGCGGCCGCTGGCGAGATGTACACCGATGCCGAGGGCCTGAAGCCGCATCCCACGCCGCAGGCGATGACCGAGGCGGACATCAAGGCCACCATCGCGGAATTTGTCCAGGCCGCGAAAAATGCGGTGGCGGCGGGGTTTGACGGCGTCGAGCTGCACGGCGCCAATGGGTATCTGCTGGAGCAGTTCATCCGCCCGAACTCGAATCAGCGCACGGATCGTTACGGCGGTTCCATCGAGAACCGTGCACGCTTCGTGCTCGAGGTGGCCGAGGCGGTGATCGCCGCGATCGGCAAGGACAAAGTTGGCATACGGCTTTCGCCGTTTGGCGTGTTCAACGACATGCCGCTGTACGCGGCGATGGAAGCGGATTACACCTATCTGGCGCAACAGATCAACGCCCGCGGGTTGGTCTATATCCATCTCGTGGACCACTCGCCGATGGGCGCGCCGCCAGTGCCCGATTCCATAAAGACCACTTTCCGAAAAGAGTTCAAGCGCACGCTGATACTTTCCGGCGGTTACGATGCCGCGCGCGCCGAGCACGACCTGGCTGCAGGCAAGGGCGATCTGATTGCCGTCGGGCGGCCGATCCTCGCCAACCCGGATCTGGTGACCCGGTGGAAAAAAGGCGCGGCCTTGAACGCCCCGGACATGGCAACGTTCTATACGCCGGGTCCCAAGGGATATACCGATTACCCAGCGCTAATCGCAGAGGAAATGAATTTGGCACGGGCGTGATGAGAATAAAATATTGAAATATAGGGCACACATCAATTTCATCGCCATCTAATGCAGATCAAGTGCATTAGATGGCGATTAACCCATTTCATGGGTGAACCTCCCCCAGTTTAACTGGACACTCCAAATCGGAAACCTCAGGGGCAGAGCACAGTTTCTGCTTATATTTAAGTAAAAACTATGCTCAGCCCCAGTCTGCGGAACCGCACATTCTCAAACGCCCGGCTCTTCCCTCCGCGCCCAACCCTCCAACGAATTAGCGTAATACGCCAGCACGTCATGCGCCTCCGGGTTCAACCGATAGCGGCCGTTGTCCTCGACCACCAGGCGCCGGAGCTTGAGCGTGTTGAAGGCGGTATCGATGGTGAACGCGCGGGTGCGCGATGGGACAACCACCACCGCGCCCTGCTGTTGCAGCGCCTCGATGCGCCGGTACACCGCGGCCTTGAGATCGAATTCGCTGACGCCCTCGGGTGCCGCGAGGACCGCCTCCGCCACGAGCGGCACCGGCAGCACCGGCACCAGGCGCGCGACATGCTGCATGAGCTCGCCGGCCAGCTTCTCCACCAACGGGCCGCGCACGTCGGGGGCGAGGGTCGCCGGATTCGCGTCCTGCGCCCGGCACCAGGCGCGCGCCGACACCGGCGTGCCGAAAT
>JAYUFH010000040.1:0-19940 GCA_043738765.1 Pseudomonadota bacterium
TCCATGCTCTTGTCTATCCAGGTGTTGTAAATACCCAAGGTCATCAAGCCAAGATTCTTTTCATGCACCGCGATGGCCTTCTCTTCAAAGGGATAGGCCTGCTCCTCGATCGCCAGTTCGTATTGTTCCAGGGCGGCGGCGTCCAGGTTATCCGGTCTTTCGGACTCGGTCAGCGACCGATTGAAGTTGTAATAGATCTCGGCCAGGTAGTAAGTTGCCGCGGCGGTCACATCGCCAACCTCGTAGCCCGCGAGTTTTCCAAATGCATCCATCGCGGCCTTCATCGCGGCCCTTTTCTTCAGAAGATTCTTCGCGAATGGTTTTACCAGTTTGATAGCCACAAGCTGGTCGTACAACGGTTCGGTAATCTCCAGCGCAGCTGTTGCACCCAGGTAGCGTGTGCGCGGGGTGCGCTCGCGTCCGGCCTGCGCATCCGCTGCCACGATCTGTTTGAGTTCGTTCATGTAAGCACTTGCGTCATTCCTGGCTTTGTAGATGACGGCGATCTTGTGGCGCGATTCCAGCGCCAGGTCCAGGGGTTTGGGAAAGTAAGATACATAACGTCTATAGACATCCAGTGCCCGGTCCGTTTCCTTGGCTTGCTCATACAGATCGGCCGCGAGCAGCAGCGATCCTCGGCGCACCTCGTCGTCTTTCGATTCCTTTTCGATGCGTTCATACTCCGCCGCGGCGATGGCCAGCTTGCCGGCTTCGCGATAGACGTAGGCCATTTTCTTCGTGACCTCGGGCTGCAGTTTATGGCCAGGGTAATTCTGTCTGAACGCTTGCAGTACCTCGGTGGCCTTGTCCCAATCCTTCAACTGGATCAGGGCGGCAACGGCGTCAAACTCAGCCGTCGGCCGTATCTTTGAGGTGGGCGCGGCCTGCGCAACACGCAGGAAATGATCGGCCGCCAATCGGTAGTTGCCCAGCTTGTTCGCTTGCTCGCCTTGCTTGTATATGGAAGCCGCCAGATTGTCGGTCACGGCCGCGATGGTTTTGTCATCCTTGGCGGACAGCTGCAGGACATTTTTATAGCTGTCTTCCGCATCTTTGTACTTCTCCAGGTCGAAGGAGGAAAGGCCGACGACCAGCCACGCGGCGCGGCGGATGCCCTGTTCGGCGGCCGGAAAGTCGTGGATCAGCTTATGCGCCGTCGTCAGCGCCTGGGTGTAGTCCTTCATTTCGTACAGATCGTCCGCGGCCGCGCCCAGGACGATCGCGGCCTTCTCGTGTTTAGGGAAGGTATCGACGAACTTAAGCGAACTCCGAATGACCTCGCGTTTTGCACCAGCGACAGCGGGTTGCGCCGCGATCTTCGCATACTCCCGCCGGGCGAAAACCGCGGCGTAGCCGGCAGACGACGACTTCTCGTGGGGCGGATAGTTGTACGCGGTGCGTTCATACTCCACGGCGGCCTCGACAAACGACTTGTTCTCCAGCAGCAATTCCGCCAGTTGGAAGTTGATGGCCGGGGACTCGCTGTCTTTCGGGAAGGAATTGAGAAACTCCCGGTACCACACCAGGGCCTCGCGGAAATTCTCCTCCTTGGTTTTTTCGAATTGTTTGTTCTGGTAGAGCGAATGGTAGTAGTTCGCCAGCTCGCGCAGATTCTGTTTCAGGTTCGCCAACACCTCGGGGTAGGCCTTGACCTCGAAGTGTTTCCAGTACTCGGATTTCAGCCCGTAGTTGGTGACGAACTCCTTGCTCGCGTCGATGACCAGCTTGGGGAAACCGCCTTTCTTGTAAATCTCGATAACACGCATATCGAAATGCGGTGCGACCTTGTGATAGGGATTGCGCTTGACGAAGGCCTGATACGCCGCCGCCGCATCGGCGTAGCGGCGCTTGTCCAGGTAGTATTCGCCCAGGTTGCCGTAGATATTCAGCTCGTACGGTCGCTTGCCGATCTTGGAGAAATAGTCCACCACTTGGGACGACCCACCAAGGTTGGAAAAGCTCAGGCTGATAATGCGAAAGGTATCGTCGACGCGTTTTCCTTCGATTTCATTGTGCGTCTTCTCGAAATCGTATCCCGTCGATACCTTGTAATCCAGGACGCCAATAAATCTTTGCAATGCGTCTTCATACAGCTCTTGTTTGTAAAACGTCCAGCCCAGTTTGTACAGGGACAGTTCGTAGAAGGACGAACCCGGACCCATCGCCTCGACTGCTTTATAGGCATCTTCGGCATCGAGATATTTCCTGCGGGTGAAAAAATATTCGCCCCGGCGGAACTGCACCTCGTCGATGTATCTCGACTTCGGATATTGCGTCACTATCCGCGTCATCACCTTCATCGCCTCTTCAACTTCGCCCAGCTCTTCGTAGGCGCGGGACATGTTGTAGAGCGCCTGATCGTTACGTTCATAGTTCGGATATTTGGCGAGGAGTTTCTTGTACAGCGCTATGGCCTCCAGGGCACTGGCGTTCTGCAAATCATCCGCGCCTTCCGGCAGCGCCGCATCGATGCCGCCGGCGGTGGATTTTATACCGTGGTTTTCGGTCGCGCGTTTTTCAAATTCTTTCTGCGATTCGGACAGCGCATCGGCCTTGGATATATCCTTGCCGCCCGTCTTATCGGTCCGGATGGCCCGTGTGGCGTCGTATTTTTCGGGCTTGTCGATTTTTTTGCCTGCGGGTCGATCGGATTTTGTCGCCGTTTCGCTGGTGCCGTACTCCTTCTGCACCTTCAGGTCCGCGAGGCGGCGTATCGCTTCCGGCGTCAGGCCGGACTCCGGTGTCTCCTCGAGAAAGTGCCGGTAGCTTTGAATCGCCTTTTCGATGCCGCCTTCGATTTTCACTTCCTTGGTATCGGCCTTGACGTTGTGGAGATCCGCCAGGGTTTCCCGGTCGCTGCTAGAGGCACAGGACACCAACCAGAGGTGTGCGGCGAGTATCGCGCCGAGACGGGCGCACCTCATTGGCCACCGCCCTCGTTGAGCTGTGCCTTGACGGCACGATCATAACTGTCCGCCAGCGCGAAGCGCGCCTTGACCTGGTATTCTTCGAGACGCTGCGTGCGTTGCTCGAGTTCGTTGATGGCCATCACCTCCAGCATATGGCCCTGGCGTGCCATCAGGGTCTTGACCCTTTCCTGGACATCCAGCACGCGCACCCTAAGCCGCTTGAGTCCGTCGTCATAGCCCTGGTAACTCTGCGAGGCCGCCTGGCGTGTTCTGACATAGGACCGGTATTGCGTGCGCAGCGCGGCGATGACGCTGTCCAGCTGCTGCAAATGCCTGTAGGCATCGGTGAGTCGCTGGTCGTATCCGGTGTAGATCCGCCAACGCAGGACGCCTTTGAGCCGGTCGACGCGGGCCTGGATGTCCGCCGCCTGGGCGCTGGGATATTTTTTTGCGCCTTGCTCTATCTGCGCCAGTTTCAGGCGGACGACGCGCTCTTGCGCCGTCGCGAGGAAGTCCGGCCGCGGGGAAACCAGCATGGACTTGATGCGCTTGTCCAGGCGATCGCGTTGTTCCAGGCGCAGCCGCATGCGGGAATCCAGGATGCGGAATTGCCGATCCATCTCGGGCAGCAAGGGCTGGTAGTAGGCGCGCCGCAGGCCGATCATTTCCTCGTAGGCGTCGATGCTATCCGTCCAGGTGGAAAAATATTTTCTTAAGTTTTCGAGGTCGAGGTAGTTTCTCAAGGATTCCTGAAAGTCATGGGACGCCATCAAATCCAGCAAATAGTAAGTCTCGGGGGTCTCCGGCAGGGATCTGAGCTTGACCACCCAGTCCTTGTCCTGTTGCAGCTCTTCACGCACCAGCGCCTGCAGAAACTTTCCTTCCTTGATGCTCGCGGTGGAGGCCGCCAATTTCTTTAATTCATTGCCAAAGGCATCCAATGCCTGACCATAACCCAGGGCCGCCTTGCCATGGACGTTCAGCTTGCCGTAGGCGTATGGCACGGCGAGCATCGCCTCCTGCACCGCCTTGTCCGTTACATTGCGCTTGGCCAGCAGACTCCAGGGAACCAGCGCCCGTTCGTAATGGTTCTGTTCGGCGTCGGCCCAGCCCGAGGCCAGCAAGGCGCGGTTGGAAAACGGGCCCTTCAGGCGCACGCGTTCGAGATAGAGTTTCGCCTGCTCCGGATGCTTGTCCTCGAGCAGGCGGCTACCGAGCACCAGATTGGCTTTATCCTTGATGGCCAGCGCGCCGTGATCGCTGCTGCTGATCTGGCCGGCCTTCGCCAGGACCTGCAGGCCCTCTGCCTGCTGACCATTGCGTATCAGGGCCATGCCCAGGTTGTACGAGGCAAAACCTTCGTAGCCTTTGGTGTCCTGCATGTCCTTTAATATCCTGATCGCATCGGAAAAGCGTCCGACCGCCAGGTAGGTGTTGGCGCGCAGGAAGTTTAAGTCATTGCGTATCTTTTCGGGGACGCTTCCCTGGATCCGGTTCAAGGCGGTGAGGGCATTCGCCGGCTGGTCTTTCTGGAAATAGATGCGCGCCAGCCGGAAGGCCGCATCATTGCGCACGGTGGGTTTGACATTGCCTTCGAGCACTGCCTTGATGGCGCGCCCGCTACGCAGATGCATGCGATAAGACAGTTCGAAATCGCCAACAAAGAATTCCGCCTCGTTGATGTGGTAGTAGAGTGAATCGAGTTGCGGTTCGTCCAGGCCATGGTATTGCCCCAGCTCCGTGTCGAGCCGCGCAATAGCGTCGAAGTAGTCGCCCTGGTAGGCATCGTACAACGCCTCGCCAAAATAGAGATCCTTCAATGGACTGCGCTTGGGGTTGTCCGCGGCCGATGCAGGCCCGGTAAGTAATACGCCAAGCAACAGGCCAAGCAGCATGGAGGTGAGACGCAGCATGGATTACCAGTCTTTAAAGGAAATGCTGGGATTCGCAGCACCGGGCGCCGACAGGGTGATACCAACCAACTTCGGGGTGACATCCTTGTTCAGTTTGAAACTCGCGCTTTGATGTAACTCGCCACCACTGGTGGATTTGCCACTGACGCTGACCTGTAAATCATGCTCGCCCTTTTTGATGTTGCCGGTATAAACGCGTTGCACCCCGCCGCTCTGTAGTGCCTCCAGTTCCTTGAGGGCGTATAAATACCGGGTAACGGGTTTACCATCGATCTGTATCTCCACCGCATCCAGGCGGAATTTAGTCCCCGGGGCGAGTGATACGAACAGGGAAATCTCCGTATTCGAGGGATAGAGCAACTTCTCTTCCAAGCGATTGAGCTCTGACGCGATACCCAGGGCATCGGTCTTGATTTCCTGTACCTGTTCATCGAGGCCCTTGATCTGCTCTTTCGACACTTCTTCCCCCCAGCCGGTGGCGGGGAGCAGCCATGCCAGCATGGTTACGACGGTGGCGACAAAAAATCTGGCCATATCCATTACTCCTGTTCATTGGGGCATGTTGCGCGCCCATGTTGTGGATTGTGGCCGAGCACACTGGCGCGTAGGCCGGACTTTCGATGCCGGTAGCGGCTCCGGATCTTTGATAATAGATTGAGCGTATCGGTCTGGTGTCGGCTGTCAACGTGGTGGTTCGCCCTGCCTGGCGCATGAGATGGGTTTCGATCCTGCAGCGTAGTATGAATACCTTGTGGCGCGCGCGCCTGCGCCGACCCTGCCGTTTGTCGTGTCACGGGTGGTCAGGGCGCCGATGACCCGACAAAGTGCCCCTGACGACAGATAGCTGGCACCACCCGGCTAAATATCCCATCCAACCGCCTGCTATTTATGATGTTAGTTTAATAATCAGCTTCCTACCAACTACAATCAATCTAATACCACCCATATATTTAACTCTGCATTTATATCCAACCTGACAGCCGGGCCAACTTGATAAGACTGTTTACCAAAGGGACTGCGCGGGCGGCCAGACTATGTCTGGTTGTTTTCGCTATTTTGTTGCCGCTCGACGCTGCGCTGGCGGTGTGCACCCCCTCGCTGTCATCCAACTCCTACATTCAGCATGACCTGACCAACAGCTACTGTGAATTATGCGGCATCGGTCAGGTGCACATCCTGGTGACCAATCCGCGCGACAGCGATGACCTGAGCGGTATCGTTGTCACCGAGAATCTTGGCACATCGGGCCTCACCTATGTGCCGGGTTCCACCGTCTTCGTCGGCACCAACGTGGCCGCACCCGCGTCATTCGAGCCGGTGGTGAGCGGCACCAATGGATCCATCCTGACCTGGACCTTTGCCCCCGGTTTTGTACTCCAGGGGCGGCCGGGCGGACCAGGTAATAAGCAAGGCATAGAAATCCGTTATCAGATACGGCGCGCTACCCCGGGCGTAAATGAGGAAGGCCTGACCCTGGTGAACCGGACGATCACCGCTCAAGTCCAGTTTACCCCCAGCTGCCAGGTCACGATCCCTTATACCGACAGTGACACGGGCGAGCTGCCGATACGCCAGCCGGTTCCGTATGTGACCAAACAGGGACGTAACGTCGACGCCGGGCAGGGCGGCTATTCCGATCCGGTCTACGGCAATGAGAATGACGACGTGATCTGGCGCCTGCGCGTGGAGAACCGCGGTCTGGCGAATATGCAGGCCCTGATCCTCGACGACGTTATGGGCACAGGCAATTTCAATATCAACTACGCCTGTCCGGACGAAACCGCCGCGTTGGCGGTCGCGAACAATAACGGTGCGCTCCCCGGTGGTTCCCCCTGCATTGCCGTGGCCCCCGGCAACTCGCTGCCGAATTTCTCCGTCAACGATCCCTTTGGCAATCCCGGCAATGATGAACCCGGTGCCTATGTCGATGCGTTGGCCGGCAGCCAGGCGGACATTTTTCTGGTCGGCAAGATCACCAACTCCTGCACCGGTCCCCGGACCAATACCGTCTCCAACGTGCAGTGGGGTTGCCAGGTCGATCCGCCGGATGGCGGTATCACCGTGCCGGCCACCACCGGCGGCGCGCTGCCGACCTATCGGGTGGCGGATTCCGCGGTCTTGAGCAACGTCGCGACCATCTCGGGCCTGACGGTGCAGCAGCTGGTGACGGGTACCAACCTGTCACAGCCGGTGGGCACCAAGGGGACAGTGCGCCTCATCATCCGCAACCAGACCGGCGGCACGGTCAAGAACATCAAGCTACGCGATATCCTGCCGGTGCAGTATGTGGTGGATTCCACGTACACACCCACGGTGTCCATGGCCCCCGCCTACGGCAGCTATGCGGGCATGACCGACAACATCACCTGGACCAACCCCACGCCCGGCACCTTTCCACTGACAAGCACGAATCCCGCCGACCCGCTCAGCAACACCGCGCCGACATTCACCCTGACCAGCACCGGTTGCTCGGTCGGACCCTGTGGGACGGCAGACGTCCATCCTAACTATCCCGACCAGTTCAATCTGATGCGACATGGCGACGTGCTGACCGTGACCTTCCGCATCGTCCTGATCCGCCCGCAGAGCTACGACCTCACGGCGAATCTGGACGTGCGCGAGGAGATGCCCACCAGCACGCCGCCCAATACCGACCCGACCCCCGTCACTCAGTTGACCAATCAGGTCTACACCGACTTTGAAGAACTGTGCACCCCGGGCGTCATTCACAATCCATCAACCAATCCGCTGACGAGTACCACCATCCCCGCCAATCCGGAAGACCTGGATATCGACATCGTCGGCAGCGAACTGATCTTCATCCTCACCAACAATCCGGCCCAACGCCTGCCACTGACGGTGTCCCTGACCAATCACGGTGGTCACGATGCGGCCGATTTCGTGACCTACGTCACCTTCGGTCAGTCCATGACGGTGGTCACGGTGCCTTCCGGTTGCACCACTACCACCAATCCGCCGTCGCAGCCTTTGCCGTGGCGCCTGCCTGTGGATCTGCCGGCGACTGCCTCGGTCTACCGATGCACGCAGGCGTCCCTCGCCGCCGGGGCGACCCGGCTCTACGCCTTCGAGGTGATCAAGAACGCGGCTGCCGCGAATGACGACCTGACCTTCCGCGCCGACGTGATCGGCGAAATCACCTTGAGCAACGGCACGCGGCTGTGGTTCCCCACCCCCACGGTGCGCGCGGACGGTGTCCTGGATCGTGCCAACAACTATTCCATCGACGGCATCCGCGCGCGCGTCATCGGCTTCAACCTGCTCAAGACCGAGGTCGGCAACTGTACCGAGAACAACACGCCGCCGCCGGCGCTGCCCGACCGCTTTGTGCAGATCGGCGAAGAGTGCACCTTCCATGTCGACACCGGCGGCTGGTTCGGTTTCCAGACACCGGGCTTCACCTATATCGCGGTGCAGGACATCCAGGTGGTCGACCAGATGCCCAGCGGCCAGGGCTATCTGCGCTCCACCAATCCCCTGGCCACGAGCACCAGCGGCATCAAGGGTGTCACCCTTAATCCCGCGGCACTCGCGCCCCTGGACCAGGGCTGGATAGACTGGCGATTCAACCGAGTCAGTCCGGCGGAACGCATTACCGTCAAGGACGAATGGTTTCGCGTCGACACCAGTTCGCGCATCCTGAACAGCCCCATCGATACGGTGGCCGCGCCCAACCAGCACGCGGCCCTGAGCACCAACGTGCTCAACTCGTATTTTCAGGCGGTCTTTTACAACCCCATTACCAGCGCCGAAGAGCTATACAACCTCGGGCCCAACACCGTGGGTTATCCGCGCGCGCTGGAACGTACCGTGGACCTCACCATCACCGAGCCCAGGATCCTCGTTACTAAAGAAGTGTGTAACGAAAGCCTCTACGGCGTGGGCCCCACCTGTACCAACTTTGTACCCCTGGCCAGCGATGGTGATGCCCGCAACACCTACGTCTACCGGGTGACCCTCACCAACGAAGCCAGCAGCAACAGCGTGACGCGCGCACCGGCCTACGATGTGACGACGACGGACATCCTCGATCCCAGTGACCTGGCCTACGTCATCCCCTTCAACATCGATGGCCTGGACAACGACGGCGATGGCTTGATCGATGCGCTGGATCTTAATGGCGAGGGCAGCATCAACGACAACGTGGTGAAAAACGGCACGCCCGCGACCATCACCATTTCCCACACCAACAGCAACGCGTTGCTGCGGATTAATCCCGGCCAGTCCGTGACCCTGTACTACCGGGTCGATTTCGACGACAGCGCGGCGCCGCTGCAGAAGTTCATCAACAACGTCTCGGCAAAATACGACAGCCTGGCGAATGCCTCCGGCAACCAGACTGCACCGATACGCCCGAACAGCGACATCGGTGGCGCGCGCGTCTACACCTCGGCCACCGCGACCTCGACGGTCGAGATCCTGCCGGTGCTGACTCAGCCGAAGACCGTCACCCGGCTGTCGAGCACCGGGCTCACCGGCAGTTCGCCGCAGCCCGTGACCCTCGGCGAGGAGGTCGAGTACCAACTCGTCACCTCGCTGCCCGTGGCACAGTTGCGCAATTTTATAGTACGCGATGTGCTGCCGGCGGGTATCCGTTGCACCGAGGCGCCGGTGGTCAATCTGGATGCGGCGCCGTACTCCGCCGCGGGTTTCAGCCCGGGCGGCAGCTTTACGCCGACCTGCACCAATAACCAGGTGGAGTGGAATTTCGGTAATCAACGTGTCACCCAGGGCACGACCAACAACCGCTATGATTTCGCGATACGCTTTATTGCCCGGGTGGACAACAGCGCCGGCAACAACAACGGTGGCATTATCCGCAATGGCGGCACCTCGACCAGTGTCACGGCGAGTTACGTCGATCAGGCCGGTGCATCGGTGGTGCTCACCTTCGGCGAGGCCGCCATCCTCGTACGCGAGCCGGTCATCGCGCTGACCAAGGCCTTTGCCGTCACCAATGCCGATGCCAGCGATGTGCTGACCGTCACCGTGACCGCCACCAATACCGGTACGGCCACGGCCTACAACCTGCGTGTGCTGGATGACCTGGCCGCCGTCGCCCACCTGACCTATCTCGGCAATGTCAGCGGTACCGATCCGCCGGACGTGGTCGACACCACCACCCTCGGCGCGAACCGGCCGATCTTTATCTGGAGCCCGTCGAATCCAAAATTCGCCATCGCCCCCGGCGCCACGCGCAGTTTCACCTTCAAGGTGCTGGTCGACCCGGCGGTGCAACCGCTGGAGATATTGGATAACACCGTGCAGGCGCGCTGGACTTCGTTGCGCAGTCAAAATATCGCGCTCAACAGCACCGGTCTCATTGGTGTCGACGGCAGCCTCACCGGCATGCGTATCGGCGCGCTGCCCAATGCCGGCGATCCGATCAACCACTACGAGACCACCGCGACCGCCTCGGCCACGGTGCCCGCTATCGGCCTGACCAAGACAGACCTGTCACCCGCCGTGATCCCCGCTATCGGCGCGCACAAGAACTTCCAGATTGAAATCCGTTTGCCGGAAGGCCAGAGCAAGAACCTCATCGTCACCGACAACCTCGCGGCCACCGGCATCAGCTATGTGCTGGAGAACAACGCGGGATTCGATGTCACCTACACCTTCGACGGGATCACGAGTATTAATGGTGCGCCACCCAGCGAGGCGGCGTTCATCGCCTTTCCGGCGGATAATTCCTCCGGCAGCGTCGTCTGGAACATCGGCAACGTGGTCACCGCCTCGGAGAACGACACCGTCACGAATGCGGTGAATCCGGTGATACGCATCAATTACTACGCGCGCGTCAACAACGACCTCGTCACCAATGCCGGCCTCGCCCTGCAGAACGTCGTGACGCTGAATTACGCCCACGGCGAGACCGGCGTCCAGCAGACAGTGACTGCCTCCGCCCCAGCCGTCACGGTGGTTGAGCCGCTGCTGGTTCTGGCCAAGACGGTCACCAATGTCACGGCGCCGGGCCAGCCCCCCGTGGCCGGTGACATCCTGGAGTATCGGGTCACGGCGACCAACACCGGCACCTCCACCGCCTTCGATACCCAATTTATCGATACCCTGCCCGCGGGCACGCAGTGGTATGCCAGTTTCACACCCACCGCCGTCATCGGCGTGACGCCCGTCGCGGGTTTTGTCGCGACACCGGCGGGCGCGCCGGCCGGTCCGCTGACCTGGGGCCGGGGCAATGGCGATGGCAGCCTGGACGTACCCGTGGGACAGACGTTGACGCTGACCTACCGCACCCTCGTCCAAGTGGTCATCGACCCCGCCGGCCTGATCGGCAACAGTGTCATCGCCGACTGGACCTCGCTCAACGATGTCAATTCTCTTGAGCGCACCGGCGCCGGTTGCCCAACCATCACGCAGCCGAATGACTACTGCGCCGGACCGGTCTCCGCCACCACCACGGGCACCCGGCCGGTGGTGGTGTTCGTGAAGACGGTGATCAACGTCACCACTGGACAGAATCCGGGGATCAACGCCGCACCCGGCAATACCCTGCGCTACCACCTCGAGATCCGTAACCTGGGGGGTGCGATCACGAATTTCTCCGTGGTGGATGAGCTCGACCAGTTGAATGCCACCGCCAAGTTTCTTCCAGGCAGTCTGACGCTGGTCTCCGCACTGCCCCCCGGCGCCGTCAACCTGACCAATGCCACGGGCGGTGCCAAGGGCAGCGGCCTGATCGACATCCGCAATCTGAGCGTGGGCGCCGTCGGCAGCGCCAATGCCAATCTGGTGATCGAGTTTCAGGTGCAACTCGTGCCCGTCATCATCAACAACACCGTGGCGTTGAATCAGGCGCAGCTGCTGATCGCCGGATTGGTTCTGCAGAAGAGTGACGATCCCAACATCGTCGGGACCCAGGACCCGACGTCCACGCTGATCTCGTCGGCGCCTCTTTTCCGCGTGTTGAAGACGTCCCAGGATCTCACCGGCGATCCGAGCATACTGCTGCCCGGCGAGACCCTGCGTTATACGATCACGGTTAAAAACATCGGCACCGAGAACGCCACCGGCGTGACCCTGCGCGATTTGATTCCGGCGAACACCACGTATGTCGCCAACAGCACCCGCCTGAACGGATCGCCCCTGGCCGACCCGACAGCGGGTGTCTCGCCACTGCAGACCGACATACTCATCCATGCCCCCGAGGACAGCACCCCCGGCGCGCTACGCGCCGACGCCACGGTTACTACCACCAATGTCGCCACCATCGTCTTCGACGTTGTCATCAACACGAATGTCGTCAATGGAACCATTATCTCCAACCAGGGATTCGTGAATGGCACCGGCACCTCGGGCGTCGCCGTGCCCGAGAAACCGTCGGATGATCCGGCGACCCCCGCGGTGGATGATCCCACCCGTAATGTCGTGGGCGACCTGCCGCTGATCTACGCCCTGAAGACGGTGAAGATCCAAGTGGACAATGGCACGCCGGGCATCGTCGATCCGGGCGATGTGTTGCGTTATACCTTTCTGATTACCAATACCGGTGCCGTGCCGGCGACCGCCGCCACGCTGACGGATGCCCTGCCCAATGACACCACCTACGTGGCCAACTCCCTGCGGCTGAACGGCCTGCCCGTGGCGGGTGCGTTTCCGTTGGCGGCCGGCCTGCCGATCAGTTCCTCGGATCGGACGCCGCCCCTGCCGGCAGCGGGCGCCGGCATCCTATCCCGTGGCGGCACGGCGACGGTCATCTTCGACGCCCAGGTGAATGCCGCCACGCCAACCGGCACCATCATCAGCAACCAGGGCAGGGTGGGCAGCAATGAATTGCCGCCGCAGCTTACCGATGCGGACGGATCGCCCGCGAACGGTTATCAGCCGACGCAAATCGTCGTCGGCAATGCGCAACGCCTGACCATCACCAAGAAGGTCGCGGTGGTCGGAGGCGGCGCCGCGCTGGTAGGCAGCCAGCTGGAATATGTCGTGCAGGTGACCAACATCGGCGCGGTGCCGGCGACCCGCGTGGTGATTACCGATCCCTTGGCGTTTTCGCCTGCTACGCCGCCGCGTTTTGTGATTTCTTATGTGGCAGGATCCGCCCGCATGAATTCCGCGACCACCGGCGTCACGCTGGCGGGGTCGACCATCACGGCGGATTACGCCACGGCCTATGGCAACCTGGCGCCGGGGGGCACGGTGGAACTACGCTTCCGCGTGCAGATCGACGCGGGCGTGCTCGGCGCGACCATCGCCAACACCGCCCAGGTGACCTGGGACACGCCGACCCTGACGGCCTCCGCCAGCGCTTCCATCGACATTGGCGGCGCGGCGGGCAGTGCCGCGCTGAATGGACGTGTCTGGCACGATGCGAATTTCAATAATATTTTCGACAGCACCGAGTTGCCACTGGCCGGCTGGCAGGTGCAGGTCTATGCCAACGGACTGCGGGTGGCCAGCGTGCTGACCGATACCAATGGCGTCTATCAGATTCTCGGACTGGCGCCCTACAGCTCCACCAACATTCCTTATGAACTCCGCTTCCGCGCCCCCGGCGCCGGGGCCAGCACCGCCTCCCTCGGTCTGGCGGATCACGATGCCACGCTCTTCCCGCTGTTGGTCAACGGGCCGCAACGCATCTCCAATATCGAAGCCGGCTCCGGCAGCAATATCCAGAATCTGAATCTGCCCATCGACCCGGACGGTGTTGTCTACAATTCTGTTCTGCGCACGCCCACCGCCGGGGCGACCTTAACTCTGTTGCGCACCTCCACCCTGGCGTCGGTGCCCGCCAGTTGCTTTGACGATGCCGCCCAGCAAAACCAGGTGACCCTGGCCCAGGGTTATTACAAGTTCGATCTGAACTTCAGCGACCCGGCCTGTCCCTCCGGTGCCGATTACCTGATCCGCGTGACACCGCCGGTGAGCGGTTATGGCGCCGCCGTCTCGGCGATTATTCCGCCGACCGCCAGCAGCAGCACGCCGGCCTACTCGGTGCCGAGCTGTCCGGCGGATGCCATTACGACGCCGGCGGGCTACTGCGAGGCGCAGGCCTCCGAATTTGCGCCGTCCACCGCCGTGCCGCCGCAAACGGCCGGCACGACGTATTATTTGAATCTCACCCTGGACAACGGAACTATTCCGGGACACAGCCAGCTGTTCGACAACCATATCCCGCTGGATCCGAACCTGGGTGGCGCGGTCGCCATCAGCAAGACCTCGCCGTTGATCAACGTTACGCGCGGTCAGTTGGTGCCCTACACCATCACGGTGAAAAACACCCTGGGTGCGACACTGCCGTTCCTGTCCATCGTCGATACCTTCCCACCCGGCTTCAAGTACGTTGTCGGCTCGGCCCAGTTCGACGGTGTCGCGTCCGAGCCTGCGAAGACCACGCGCCAATTCAGCTGGGATAACCTCACGCTCACCAGCAGTACCCAGCACACGATTAAATTGCTGCTCATCGTGGGTGCCGGCGTGGCCGACGCGGAATACGTCAACCGTGCACAGGTGATCAACACCGCCACCGGTGGCGCCGCCTCCGCGCTGGCCACGGCGACCGTGCGCGTCACGCCCGATCCAACCTTCGACTGCACCGACATCATCGGCAAGGTGTTCGATGACGTCAACGCCAACGGCTATCAGGACCGGGGCGAAGCGGGCCTGGCCGGCGTGCGCGTCGTGAGCGCCCGTGGCCTCATCGCCACCACCGACAAGTATGGCCGCTACCATATTACCTGCGCAGTGGTGCCGAACGAGGATCGCGGCAGCAACTTCATCCTGAAACTGGATGACCACTCCCTGCCGAGCGGCTATCGCGTCACCACCGAGAATCCGCTGGTGCTCAGGGCGACCCGCGGCAAGATGATGAAATTTAATTTCGGCGCCACCTTGCACCGCGTCGTGCGCCTCGATATCTCGGACGCGGTGTTCGAGCCCGGCACCACCGACATGCGGCCACAGTGGCGGCCGCGCACCGGGATATTGGTGGGCGAATTGCGCAAGGCGCCGTCGATACTGCGCATCTCCTATCTCGCCGATGTGGAGGATGCGGGGCTCGTCACGCGGCGGTTGCAGTCCGTCAAGCGGGACTTGATCGAAAAATGGAAGGAGGAGAATCACCCCTACGAGTTGACGGTCGAGACGGAGATCTACTGGCGCCGCGGCGGTCCGCCTGACCACAAGGTCCTGTCCAAATGATCGGGGCGATGGAGTCACGCATTGAGCGGCGCCCAAGCCCGGCGTGGTTGAACTGCGCCACCCTGCTGAATCGGCCCGTTTTTCTGCTGTTGGCCAGTCTCGTCTCCGGCGAGGTCTTGGCGGACACGAAGTCGACGGCGGCAGCCAGTCCGCCCGGCACGTCCACGCCGGTGCTGGAATCCCCGTCCCTCGGCGCCAGCGTTGAACAACAGTCCGGGGTGGATGTAACGAGTCGCCCGTGGGCGCGGCCCGAGGATGTCAACGCCAAGCAGGGCGATACGCTGGAGGTGCAGAAGGTGCTCGCCAAGGCCGTCAAGACGGTAAAGCTGCAGAACGTGGTCCCACCCATCCACTTCGGGTCCGCGGAGGCGGATATTCCCGAGGGCTATATCAAACTCCTGCGCGAGGTTCTCGCCCGCATGCAAGGCCGCAACAATGTCCGGCTGCACTTTGTCGGTCACGCGGACAATGTGCCGTTGTTTGGCGAGGCGAAAGCCAAGTATGGCGACAACCAGGTGTTATCGCGGGAACGCGCCGGCACCGTGGCGGAGTATTTCCAGAGGGCGCTTAATCTCCCGGCGGAATCCATATCCTATGAAGGCATGGGCGAATCCCAGCCGGTCGCCAGCAACGCCACGGAGCAGGGCAAGGCGCTCAATCGGCGGGTGGAGGTGGAGGTCTGGTACGACGAAATCAGCGACAAGCTGGTGGATAAAGAGGTTGTGATCGCCGAGCAGATCAACCGCGTGAAGGTCTGCCGCGTGGAAACCGTTTGTAAACTTCGTTACAAGGAAGGTCACGCCAAGCGCGCGCGCATCAAGAATTTGATTGCGCCGCTGTATTTCGATGACGAGGCCACGAACATCCCGCCGGACTTCGCTCAGAAGATTCATCAGGCGCTACTCGACCTGAGTGGTAAGCAAGGTATCGTCGTTAAATTTATCGGCTATACCGACAACGCCCCCTTGGTCGGGAGGGAAGAGCGCATCTACGGCACTCAAGTCGGTTTGTCCAAGGCCCGGGCGCGGCGTGCCGCGCTGGCAGTGCAGGACGCGTTGAAACTTCCCACCACCGCCATCGAGGTCGATGGCAAAGGCGCCGAACGGCCCATCACGTCGAATGATACGGAGCGAGGCCGTGCCTTGAACCGGCGTGTCGAGGTCGAATTCTGGTATGACGATGCCTTGCAGGAGCTGCCGGACGAGCCGCAAATCTGTCCCGAGGCCGCCGGCGCCGAGACCGTCACGCGGGCGTATGTCCCGCCTTCGGGCAACATTCCACCGATACTGTTCGAGCAGGGCAAGCCGGTTGTCCTGGTGGGTTATTCCGATCGCCTGCGCAATCTCATGGCGGAGGTGCGCGACAAGGCGAATGTGCGTCTGCGCTTTATCGGTTATACCAGCAACGAACGTCTCGATCGCCGCACCGCCATGGTCTACGGCGATGACATCGGGCTGTCTTCCGCGCGCGCGCGCCGGGCGATGGAGGTGGTGCAGAAAGAGCTGGGTCTCGCGAGCGCGCAGGCGGAATTCGAGGGACGCGGTTATGTGCAGTCGGAGGACGTGATCAACACCGGGTTCGTGACATCGGATGTTTCCCGGGTGGACGTCGAGGTGGTGTATGACGAGCTGGCGCTGCTGGACGACAACGACAGCCTGGACATCACCCGGCTGACCCGGCAGGTTACTCCTAAGGACCCGTTGGCGCTCAATACGATGCGCATCACGGTCGATGGTAAGCCCGTGGACGATCCCAACAAGAGCGTCGCCGATATCCAGCGTTGTACCGACGTTGCCCTGGACAAGGCCGATATCCAGTTCAAGTTCGACAATCTCGAACTGAAGCCGCGGCTGAACGTGACGGCCTGGCCGAACACCCTGCGCTATCGGGATAATATGGACGCGCAGGATTCGGACAACCGGGTACTTTTCCGTACGTACACCAACTACGCCAGCCTCATCGACAAGGCCGAAATACGCATCTTCGACGCGTCACAGTCGGCGCGCGACGCGCCCCTGGCGGTCGTGCCGGTCAACCTGGATCGCGACACCGAATGGCTGGCGGACTTTGCGCGCAACAAAGCCCCCGCGCGCGAGTTGAAATACGTACTGCGCGTGGTTGACAAGGACGGTCGTTTCGACGAAACCCAACCCCAGTCCCTGTGGGTCGTGGATGAACTGACGGCGTCGACCAAGGACGCCGACGTCGCCAAGGAACAACGGGTCGGCTACGGCGAAAACCGCCTGGGTACGGAAGGCATCGCGAAACAGGGTGGCACTATAAAGGTATACGGCGACCGCATCCCGGAGCACCACACGGTGTGGGTGGCCGGCCGCGCGGTGCCGGTGGACAAGGATGGCAAGTTCGTCGTCGAGGAAATACTGCCGCCGGGCAAGCAAACCGTCGAAGTGGCGGTGCTCGATCAGTCCGGCAGCGGCGAGCTGTTCTGGCGCGATCTTGAATTGAAGCGGAGCGATTGGTTTTATGTCGGCATCGCCGATGCCACCTTGGCTAAGGACCATACCGTCGGACCGGCGCGCCTGGTCACCCAGGACGCCACTCACTACAACAATGAACTGAACGTGGACGGCCGGCTGGCCTTCTACACAAAGGGAAAATTCGGCGATGGCTGGGGCCTGACCGCGAGCGCCGACACGCTGGAGGGGCCGACAAAGGACCTGTTCAGTAATTTCATGGACAAGACGCCGGACGCCTTATTCCGCCGCATCGACCCCGACTACTACTATCCGACCTACGGCGACGACGGCACGGTGGAGGACGGCGCCCCCACCCTGGGCAAGTTCTATGTCAAATTGCAGAAAGATCTCAGCTACGGGCTGTGGGGCAACTTCAAGATCGGTTACAACGACAACGACCTGGCGCGGGTCGATCGTGGCCTGTACGGCGCCAATCTGCATTATCAGACGCCGGCCACCACCCGTTTCGGCGAACAACGCTTTCTGTTCGATGGGTTTGCCGCGGAGCCCGGCACCATCGCCGGGCGCGATGAATATCTCGGCACCGGCGGGTCGCTCTACTTCCTGCGTCACCAGGACATCCTGACGGGATCGGAACGGGTCCGCATCGAGATCCGCGACAAGGATTCCGGCATCGTGATCGGGGTGAAGAACCTCACGCCGGTGCTGGACTACGATATCGACTATCTGCAGGGACGCATTGTATTGACGCAACCCCTGGCCTCCACGGCGGCGGACAACCTGCTGGTGGCCAGCGACACGGTGGGCGGGAATCCGCTGCATCTGGTAGTGGGGTACGAATATACCCCCGGGTTCAGCAACACCAGTACGCTGGCGGTGGGTGGCCGTTCCCATTGGTGGGTGAATGATTACGTCAAGGTGGGCGTCACCGCCGACAGGAACGAAGAGGCCGGCAATAAAAGCCGTCTCGGCGCCACCGACCTGACCTTCAGGATGAGCGCGGAATCTTGGGTCAAGATCGCCCAGTCCAGCAGCGAGGGTCCGGGCATCGGGTCGCTCGCCTCGAATGATGGTGGTTTCAACTTCACTCCCATTGGACAGTTGAGCGGCACGAATATCAGTGCCGGCGCCTCGCGCGTCGATACCAGCCTCGGGTTCACCGATGTCTTTCCCGGTGCCAAGGGACGGCTGACGTTTTATACCCAGACACTGGACGCCGGCTATTCAGCGCCTGGGTTGTTGACCACCACCGACACCCAGCAACAAGGTGGTTCCGTGGCCGTGCCCGTCACGCAAAGAATCAGTCTCAATGCCAAGATGGACAAGACCACCCGGGTGCTGGGTCTCAATACCAATGCCAGTGAGATGGATGTCGGCTATCAGTTGACCGAACACTGGCTGCTGGGCAGCGGGTTCAGAAAGGACAGCCGCAAAGACGACTCACCGGTGGTGCCGCTGACCCAGGTGCAGGGTGATCGCACCGACGCGGTGGTGCGGGCGACCTACGACTCCAGGGCGCGTTGGACGGCCTACGGTTTTGTGCAGAAGACCATGGACACCACCGGCAACCGGGAAGACAACAGCCGGGTGGGCGCGGGCGGCGGCTATCGCGTGACGGATCGCTTCAAGGTCAATGGCGAGGCCTCTAGCGGCAACCTGGGTGCGGCCGGGCGGCTCGGTACGGAGTATCTGTACACCGATAGAACCACCACCTATCTAACCTATGCCCTGGAGAATGAATCCGCCGATAACGGCGTGCGCGCCAAGCGGGGTAACCTGATCTCCGGGTTCAAGACGCGTTACTCCGACAGCGCCAGTGTCTATGTCGAGGAAAAGTACAGCCACGGTGATGTCCCGACCGGACTCACGCATTCCGCCGGCGTGGACCTGGCACCGGTCGACCGCTGGAATTTCGGCGCCAATATCGATGTCGGATCGCTGCGCGATAGCCTCACCGGCGCGCGTATCGAACGCAACGGCACTGGCCTGCATCTCGGTTACGGTTTTGACACCATCAAGTTCTCCAGCGCCATCGAGTATCTCGTGGACAGCACGCAGAATCCGGACCTGAGCGTCGCCGAGCGCAAATCCTGGCTGACCAAGAACAACCTGAAATATCAGGTCACCCCGGCGTGGCGCATCATCGGTAAACTGAATCACGCGGAAAGTCAGAGTTCCCTGGGCTCGTTTTATGACGGCAATTACACGGAAGCGGTGCTGGGCTACGGCTATCGGCCGGTGACCAACGATCGCCTCAATACCTTAATCAAATATACGTATTTCTATAATCTGCCCACCACCGATCAGGTGACAACGGCCAACGTGGCCGTCGGTTTCGTGCAGAAAAGTCACATCGTCTCCTTCGACGTGGTCTACGACCTCACCCAGCGCTGGTCGCTGGGCGCCAAATACGCCTATCGCCTGGGGCAGGTGAGCCTGGACCGGGTGAACCCGCAATTTTTCGACAGCCGCGCCCAGTTGACCATCGTGCGCGCCGACTG
>JAYUFH010000041.1:0-7521 GCA_043738765.1 Pseudomonadota bacterium
TGCAATACCTTATTGTGCTTAAGGTTGTGCATGAGTGCGTGCGGCACGCCCTCGAATTTGGTGGTAAGGAACACGGCGGTACCGGGGACGCGCGCCGGCGGGTGGCGGGCGACGCTGTCGAGGAACGGCTCGATGGCGATGGCAAGTTCTTTGAGCCGCTCATGCAACAGTAACCGTCCGCGCTTCCACGTGGCCATGACGGTGAAGGCCGCGAGGCCGGTCGCGATCGGGAACCAGCCGCCCTGCAGGATCTTGTCGGTGTTGGCGGCGAAGAAAACGAGATCGACGCTCAAGAACAACACGATGCCGATGAGCGTCACCGCCCACCCCCAGAGCCATAACCCGCGCGCTACGACGAACGCCAGGATGGTGGTGATCGCCATGGTGCCGGTGACGGCGATGCCATAGGCCGCGGCCAGGTTGCTGGATGACTTGAAGCCGAGCACCAGCACCACCACACCGAAGAGCAGCGCCCAGTTTATGAACGGGATGTAGATCTGGCCGATCTCACGCTCCGAGGTATGCGCGATGTTCATGCGCGGCGCATAACCGAGCTGGATCGCCTGGCGGGTGAGCGAGAACGCACCGGTGATCACCGCCTGCGAGGCGATCACCGTGGCGAGCGTGGACAGCACCACCATCGGGTACAACGCCCAGGACGGCGCCAAGAGGAAGAACGGATTCTGCGCGGCGCTCTGGTCGCGCAGCACCAATGCACCCTGGCCGAAGTAGTTGAGCACCAGCGCCGGCAGCACAAACCCGAACCAGGCGAGACGCATCGGGCGCCGACCGAAATGCCCCATGTCGGCGTACAGCGCCTCGGCGCCGGTGAAGGCCAATACCACGGCGCCGAGCACGAAAAACCCCTGCCAGTGATGTATCTGGAAAAACGCCACGGCATAGGCCGGGTTCAACGCGGCCAGCACTTCCGGATAGCGCGCGATGCTGATCGCGCCGAGCAGGCCGAGAATGAGGAACCACACGATCATGATCGGGCCAAACAGGGCGCCGACGCTGGCGGTGCCGCGCCGCTGGACCAGGAACAACCCGACCAGCACCAGGAGCGAGAGCGGGATCACGTACGGCTTGAGCGCCGGGGTTGCGATCTCCAGGCCCTCGACCGCCGACAGCACCGAGATCGCCGGGGTGATCATGCCATCGCCGTAAAACAGCGCCGCACCGAAGATACCGAGGGTCATGAGCAGCCAGCGCACCCGCGTCTCGCCAACGGTGACGCGCTGCACCAGGGCCATGAGCGCCATGATGCCGCCCTCGCCCTTGTTGTCGGCGCGCATAATGAGCGCAGCGTACTTGATGGAGACGACGAAGATCAGCGCCCAGAAGATCAGCGACAGCACGCCGAGCACGTTACCGGCAGTGACCGGGTAGGGATGGGCGCCACTGAATGCCACTTGGAATGCGTACAAAGGGCTCGTGCCGATATCGCCATACACGACGCCGATGGCGGCAACGGCGACCGCCGCGAGACGCTTGCGGGATGGGTCGGCGGGCTGATTCATTAGGCGGACGCCGGACGTACTGGACGACCGCACCCAGGCGTCGCCGGACAGGCACCCAGTCCACGCACACCCGGGGACCAATTCCTCAAACCGGAATCGATGGAAGAAACAAAACTGACAGGGCCGGAAATTTTAATATTGAGCATTGCTATAATTAATGCACCCCGGGCCGCGACGGATCCAGACAGGTTGCTGACGGACGAAATCGGCAGTAACACGCAGGTCGGCACGAAGGAATGACCCTGCCTTCAATAATGCGTTAACTAAAGACGGCTGACCGATAAGCGTCGGCGTCAAAAAGAAAAGCCCTGCAGGGCAGGGCTTTTCCGGGAGGCTTTAGCGCGGCACAACCTTGGTGGCCTGCATGCCTTTGGGGCCTTTGGTCGCTTCAAACTCGACCTGCTGGCCTTCCGCCAATGTCTTGAAGCCATCGCCCTGGACGGTGGAGAAGTGCACAAACACGTCGGCACTGCCATCGCTCGGGGTGATAAAACCAAAACCTTTAGCATCGTTAAACCACTTCACTGTACCACTCTGCATAAATACCTCTGGCTCCTAGGAGCATATTTGCGGGAATATCCCGATTTTTCAATAAAATGCTGAAGGAGAGACCAAGAGGGTGGTACACCAGCTAAAATCCAAGCAGGGAACGACAACCATTCTTCAGTGCTGCAACTTCAACGAATTGCCCGCCTTTTTAAAGGGCGAACAAATTGATACTACGTTAAAGAGCATAGACTATGCAAGGGGCTAAAACCAAAGAACTGTCCGATCCCTGTCCGTAGGCGATACGCTCCCCTCAGTAGTGGCATGAACAGGAGCGCTACTATTTATCTGATATTTCAAGCACTCTAGGGATTCCGTTCATGTCAGTTCCTGGCCCCTCCCGGGCCCATTCACGGTCTTTCCTCTTCCTGGTTTTGGTAAACACCCTACTCTGGACCCCTTCGGCAGGGGCGGAAATGGCCGTCGCCCTCAACGCCAAGGACGATTCCATCAGCCTGATCGATACCCAAACCGACCAGGAGGTCGCCCGTAGCTCCATCGGGAAAGAGCCGCACCACCTCATGGCCATCCGAATGATCATTACCTCATCGTTGCCAATGCCGCAGGTAACGAACTGGTGTTCCTCAACCCTGTGCGCGGTAAAATCCAGCGTCGGCTGACTAAATTAATCACCGACTGAGTAGCAGTATCGCGGGCGCTGATTACGCTCAGCCGTCAAAGCGACGACGGCCGGCTCACCGCCGCCAATACTGCATCGCTCGCCACCGGTAAGGAGACCGGCAGCTCGCTGACGGCCTGTTGCTTCGGACTGGTCAGCGCACCCACGACCTTGGGTCTGGCAGCCGCCGGCCGGGCCATGGCAGACTTGACGCTGCGGGTGTCTTTCGGCGTGTATTGTTTTTTGAAACGCATAACCTTATGCACATAGTCACGCGTTTCGTCATAGGGCGGTATGCCTTTGTACCGAAGTACCGCATTTTCGCCGGCATTATAGGCCGCCACGACAAGACGATGATTGTCTTTAAACATCACCATCAGATCCTTGAGATAACGCACGCCACCCTGCACGTTCTGCACCGGGTCGAAGATATCTTCCACGCCGTAACGCTCGGCCGTCGCCGGCATCAGCTGCATGAGGCCTGAGGCGCCTTTTGGCGATACCGCATTGGGGTTGAATCCCGATTCGGCGTGCATCACGGCCTTGACCAGTGCCACGTCCACATGGTGCGCCGCGGCGGTACGCCGGATCAGCCGGTCGTAAGTGGTGGGATCGAGCACGGCCGACTGCACCCGCCGCTCTGAAACCATTTCGCCCATACCGCGGACTGAGGCGCTCTTACGCACCAGCTTGTATTCCTTGCCGTCCAGGGCATGGTCGGTGATGATGCGTGTGCCACCGGGCAACTGATAAATGAACAGGGTGGCCTGGGCGTTGCCGATGAAACCGATCGCCAGGACCAGGCCCGTTATCATTTGCCACTTCTTTGCACCGTGGATACGCATGTTCATGGTGTGCACCTTCAAGAACCCACTCAGGGTCTGTCCATAATCCGGATTGCTGACTTTCTGGTGCATTTCCTATGCCACCGGGGGAAACCTATCCAAGACTGCAAAAGCTAAATTTAATCCATTGACTATAAACAGAATTTTCTGCTGCAATGGACACTGCGCGGGGCCTGTTATCGACGCCTGCACTGACCACTGTCGGCAAGCGTCGGCAATTTTACGGCACCTGCGGGAAATCCTTCAACGAACCCGGCGCCAGCGGCTGTCTGGTCATACAGTTCGCCCTGCCCTGCCTTGCCTCATGCCAGCACCAAGACCCGAATGGCACTTAACTTAAGGACACAGGCACACGGGGTACCCACCGTAGACCAACGTTTTCTGTCATGGCGAGGAGCGACAGCGACGAAGCAATCCCTCTGGGGGAGAGTCACGGCGTGAGTGCCTAGGTTATGGGGATGGCCACGGCCGCAAAAAACGCGGCCTCGCAATGACAACCATGCTTAAGTTAAGCGCCATTCCACTAGACCCCATATTACATCTAGCGCCCCACACCTTCCATCAGTGCTGGGCGCGCAGGCATGCGTAGGGCGTGCATATCGCTTATAATTGTGCCTTCACTGGGATCGCCTGGTAACGGCCTCCCCCTTTCCACCCCGCACCCACCCGTGCCCAGCCCGGAGTATTACCCTGTGAGCAGCATAGCCATCACCAAAGAGAATTTTGAAGACGTCATCCACAAAAACGCCATGATCATTATCGACTTCTGGGCGCCCGGGTGCGGGCCCTGCAAGAACTTCGGACCGGTGTTTGAGGCCATTTCGGATAAATACCCCGATATCGTCTTCGCCAAGGTCAACACCGAAGAGCAGCAAGAACTCGGCAACACGTTCCAGATCCGCTCCATCCCCACACTGATGATCTTCCGCGATCAGATCATCATCTTCTCCCAGCCGGGTGCGCTGCCCGGACCGGCCCTGGAAGAAATCATCGGCAAGGCCGGGGAACTGGACATGGACAAGGTACGGCAGGAAATCGCGGCGCAAGCGTCGCCGCCAGCCTGACCTCGCCGGCGCGCACGAGCCGCACCCGCATCGCCGTTGTAGGGTGGGCATCGCCCGCCACACACGGCGCGGGTCGACCTGGGTTGGTGGGCGATGCCCACCCTACAAAGCTGAACAAGTCCCCTCTCCCCGTGTATTTCGGGCCCCCTTCGGGGAGGTATAAATCGCACGCAGAGGGTTAGGGTAAGGGGGATGTTCATATGATTTTCCTTCACCCTGTCCCTCTCCCTCCGGGAGAGGGAACCCAAGCTGATAGCCTCCGCCACTTGTTCAGAGGTTCGGCTAGCCTATCCACACCCGTGCGTTGCGGAACATGCGCAGCCACGGGCCATCCTCCCCCCACGTCTCTGCCCGCCAGGAATTGCTGACGCTGCGGAATACCCGCTCCGGATGCGGCATCATGATGGTGAAGCGCCCGTCCGGCGTGGTTAATCCGGTAATGCCCAGGGGCGAACCATTGGGGTTGGCGGGATAGGCCTGGGTGAGCGCGCCGCGGTTGTCGACAAAATTCAGCGCCACCTGGCGCGCCACAATTAGCTGCTGCAGATGCGCCGGATTACGAAACTCCGCCTGACCCTCGCCGTGGGACACGACGATGGGCAGGTGCGAGCCAGCCATGCCGGCGAGGAAGATCGATGGGTTCTGCGGGACCTCCACCATGGCGACGCGCGCCTCGAACTGCTCCGAGACATTGCGCACGAAATGCGGCCAGGCCTCGGCGCCGGGGATGAGTTCGTGCAGGTTGGACATCATCTGGCAGCCGTTGCAGATGCCTAAGGCAAAGCTATTGTGGCGGGCAAAAAAATCGCCAAACTCGTCGCGCGCTCGGGCGTTATAAAGTATCGATTTGGCCCAGCCCTCACCGGCGCCGAGCACGTCGCCGAAGGAAAAACCACCGCAGGCCGCCACCCCGGCAAAATCCTTGAGCGACACGCGCCCGTCGATGATGTCGCTCATGGTCACGTCCTGCGCACTAAAACCAGCGCGCTCGAAGGCCGCCGCCATTTCCAGTTGCCCATTCACGCCCTGCTCGCGCAGGATGGCCATGGGTGGGCGCACGCCGCGGGCGATATAGGGTGCTGCGATATCCTGCTGCGGGTCGAAGCTTAAAGCGGCGTGCAGACCCGGATCGCCGTCGTCAAGCACAGCGTCGAACTCCTGCTGCGCGCATTGCGGGTTGTCGCGCAGCGCCTGCATGCGATAGGACGTCTCCGACCAGGCACGCTGCAGCTCGATGCGGCTGTCGCTGAATACCAGCTTGCCGTTACGCACGAAGGTGATGCGATCATCCGTGCTGACCTGGCCGATCAAATGCGTATGCCGCAGGAGACCGGCCTGCTTGAGCGCACCCAGGATGCCGCCGCGCCGCACGCGCGGCACCTGTAACACCGCGCCGAGTTCTTCGTTGAACAGTGCCGCCGTGGCGTCGCCCAGATCGCTTAGATCGATGTGCACGCCGCAGTGCGCAGCGAAGGCCATCTCACACACGGTCGCGAACAACCCGCCATCGGAGCGGTCGTGATAGGCGAGCACAAAACCCAGTTCGTTGAGCGCCTGGATCATGGCAAAGAACAGCTTCAGCACCCGCGGGTCGTCCACATCCGGCGTCTCGCGCCCCACCTGTTTGTACACCTGGGCCAGTACCGAGCCGCCCAGGCGGTTCTTGCCTTTGCCGAGATCGATGAGGATGAGGTCGGTATCGCCCTGGTCCGTGCGCAGTTGCGGTGTCAGGGTTTTGCGCACGTCCATCACCGGCGCAAACGCCGAGACGATGAGAGATAGCGGCGCGGTCACCGCGCGCTCATGGCCATCTGCATCCTGCCACACGGTCTTCATGGACATGGAGTCCTTGCCCACGGGAATGGAAATGCCCAAGGCTGGACACAACTCCATGCCCACGGCGTGCACGGTGTCATACAGCGCCGCGTCCTCTCCGGGATGGCCGGCGGGTGCCATCCAGTTGGCCGAGAGCTTCACGTCCGGCAGTTTCTCGATGCGGCTGGCGGCGAGGTTGGTCAGGGCCTCGCCCACGGCCATGCGCCCGCTGGCCGCGGGATTGATCAGCGCCAGGGGCGCACGTTCACCCAGGGCCATGGCCTCACCGGTATACGCCCGATAACCGGACGCCGTCACCGCCACGTCCGCCACCGGCACCTGCCATGGCCCCACCATCTGGTCGCGGTGGCTCAGGCCCCCCACCGTGCGGTCGCCGATAGTGATCAGGAAGCGTTTGGACGCGACGGTGGGATGGGACAACACCGCGATGCAGGCTTGCCGCAACTCCACCCCGCTCAGGTCCAGCGGATTGAAGCGCCGGGTGACGCTCTCGACCGTGCGGTGCATCTTGGGCGGTTTGCCCAGCAGCACATTCATGGGCATGTCGATGGGCGCGCCTTCCGTGCTGCCATCCGTCACCACGAGCTGGCGTTCCTCGGTCGCAGTGCCGACCACCGCGAACGGACAGCGCTCGCGCTCGCACATGGCGCGAAACAGCTCCAGCGCCTGGGGCGCAATCGCCAGTACGTAACGCTCCTGGCTCTCGTTGCACCAGATCTCCTTGGGGCTCATGCCGCTAGTCTCCAGCGGTACGGCACGCAGGTCGAAACGCGCGCCGCGCTGCGCGTCGTTGGTGAGTTCCGGAAAGGCGTTGGACAGGCCACCCGCGCCGACGTCGTGGATCGCCAGGATCGGGTTGGCCTGCTGCAGCGCCCAGCAATGGTTGATCACCTCCTGGGCTCGCCGCTGCATCTCCGGGTTGCCGCGCTGCACCGAATCGAAATCCAGCGCCGCCGAATTGGCGCCGGTGGCCATCGAACTGGCGGCACTCCCGCCCATGCCGATGCGCATGCCCGGGCCGCCGAGCTGCACCAGCAGGCTGCCCGGTGGAAACGCGATCTTGTGCGTCAATCCGGCATCGATGGTGCCGA
>JAYUFH010000042.1:0-7520 GCA_043738765.1 Pseudomonadota bacterium
GAGTATCTGGACAGGGCAGTGCCGATTACTTTGATTGACTACCAGATCACGCGCGCTGCAGACGGCGACCGACGCGAGCACCTGACCGCGCGCCTGCGGCAGCAGGGTCGGGAGGTGCGGATTGTGGGTAGTGGCAACGGCCCGGTGGACGCCTTTGTGGATGCGCTACGTAGCACGCGTGCCGCCGGGCTGGATGTGCTGGCCTATGAAGAGCACGCCGTGGGTGCCGGCGCCAAGGCCCAGGCAGTCGCGTATGTGGAATTGAGTTTCGATCCGCAAGGGGAGTCTGTGTCGGGCGTGGGCCTGCACGAGGATATCGTCAGCGCGACCTTGGCGGCGATCGTGTGCGGGTTGAACCGCTTCCTCGAACGGGACGCGGCCTTGGCGGCGGAAAAAGACAGGATGCAGCGGACGATGACAGGCGGCTGTGGACGCTAATAGCGACAGGATGTCATTGGCGGGTGGCGTAGGCCTGGATCCGGGTTCATAGCAGGGGCTAGTCAATCTGATGTTCGCGCGCGCCCCGTTTTTTGTTGTGTGTCGCCGCCGGGCTGTCATCGATCTGAAGGGCTTCCCAGGCGAGCATGGAGTGTTTGCGCGTGCGACCCCAGTGGTAGTCGCCCAGGGTGCCGCTGGCACGAATAACCCGGTGACAGGGTATGAGATAGGCCACCGGGTTGTTTCCAATGGCCGTGCCGACGGCGCGTGCCGCGCGCGGCGTGTCGATAGCCGCGGCGATCTCGCCATAAGTGGTGATGGCACCCGCAGGGATGCGCAACAAGGCTTCCCAGACTTTTATCTGAAAGTTTGTTCCGGGCACGTAGAGATCGAGCCGCTGTGGTTGCCCGGCGCGCTGTTGTGGAAAAATACGCTCGACTATCGGGCGGGTGACGCGCGGGGATTTGATGAGACGCGCGCGCGGCCAACGCTGCGCCAGTTCCGCGATGGCCGTTGCCGGCCCGTCCATCAGGAAAGTCATGCCACACACGCCACGCTCTGTCACGGCGAGCAGGCACTGGCCGAAGGGGCTGTCGTGCACCCCATGGCGTATCGTGAGGCCGCTTCCGCCCTGACGCAGCTCCCCGGGACTCATGCCGTGGATATTGATCATGAGATCGTGCAGGCGGCCGGCGCCGGACAACCCGGCGGCGAGACTGGTGTCCAACACCGTGTGGGCGTTGCGCAGCAGTCCGGCGGCGTAGTCGGCGGTGAGGAACTGGGCAAAACGCTTGGGGCTGATGCCGGCCCAGCGTCGGAACAGGCGTTGGAAATGAAACGGGCTTAAGCCGACGTTGGCGGCGATTTCACCCAGGCCAGGTTGACGCAGGAAGTGTATTTCCAGGTAACGGATCGCCTGTTCGATACGCAGATAGTCTTTGTTCCGCATGGAGTGGTCGCTGTGCCGAGGTTGACCCATTCTAGCAATTGCCCTGGGGCGATCCACCCGATTCTTGCGCCCCGACAGCTCCGCCGGCGGTGCGGTCGGCACCCGTCTTTGACGCTGCTGAAGCCGTTGTTCTGGCGAGTTCCTCGGCCACCGCGGTGTGCAGGAAACGGGGTACGCTGAGGTGTCACGGGTGACTGTGCGTGACGCTGGGGTGCCGCAAACTGGCACTTTTGTTAGGTTAGCTGAGAGGTTTACGGCTATCCTGGTGAATAGACGACAACACATATGTAAGCAATTGATTGGTATGTTTAAGTAATGAGGTATTCCAGCATCAATGATCACGGCAAACGCGAGAAATGGCGTGAATGTTGCATGACTATCACCTTGGGGTACGCAATTAGGAAAGCTGAACCGTGGGGAATATAAAAAAGAAAATCGATGTAGGCGATCTGGAAGTGGGCATGTGCGTGACCGACCTCGACCGCCCCTGGTTGGAGACGCCCTTGCTGTTTCAGGGTTATGAGATCCGCAACCAGGAGGAGATAGACGAGATCCGACGCTACTGCAAGTTTGTCTATATTTCCGTGCCTGCGTCTGTGGCCACCCATACCTCCACCCCCTCCAGATCGACCCAGCACAACCCGGCTGGCAAGGGCACCTCTGATCAGCATCGCCGCATCGAGTTCGATCTGCTCAAAAAAGCGGCGGCGCCGCAGCAGGGTGAACAGGCCTATCCGGATCAGACCACGCTGGAAGAGGAATTGAGCGCCACGTACGTTACGCATGCGCAGGCGCGCTCCCTCATCGCGACTTTGCTGGAAGATGCGCGCATGCTGAAGAGCTTGGACGTCGCGGCCACCAAGCAGGTCGTAGGTTCGCTGGCGGAAAGCGTGTTGCGCAACCCCGACGCCCTGCTATGCCTCATCCAGCTGAAGAATAAACATGAATTCACCGCCGAGCACAGCCTGCGCGTCAGCGTGCTGGCCCTGACCCTGGGCCGGCATCTCGGGCTGGATAACACGGACCTGCAGGACCTGGGTACCGGCGCATTGTTGCACGACATTGGCAAGATGAAACTGCCCCTGGATCTGTTGGATCGGACGGGCAAGCTGGCGCCGCACGAGGTGGAAATTCTGCAGCACCACGTCCCCCTGGGCGTCGCGCTGTTGCGCCGGCAGCCGGGTATTTCCCCGCGGGCGGTGGACACAGTGCGCGAACATCATGAACGCTATAACGGTTCGGGTTATCCCGCCGGTCTCAAAGGCGAGGCTATCGGTTTGCTCGGCCAGATCGTCGGGATCGTGGATTATTACGACACCATGACCAGCGATTGGGTCGATCACGGCGCGCTTTCGGGTTATATGGCGATCCGCAAAATTTACGAATTACGCGATCAACAATTTCACCAGAACCTGGTGAGTCAGTTCATCCAGTGCATGGGCATTTATCCCATCGGCAGCCTGGTCGAACTCAATACCGGAGAGGTCGGGGTGGTCGTGAGCATGAATCGTCATCGGCGGCTGCGCCCGCGCGTGGCCATGGTGTTGCGGCCCAACAATACGCCCTACGAGGAAATCAGGATCATCAACCTGATGCATGATCGCACAAGTGACGGCCGTGTACTGGAGATAGAGCGGGCGCTTGAGCCGGGCACCTACGGCATCAAACCGTCCGATTATTTGCCGCGTGAGCCGAAGACCTGATGCGTCTTAAAGAGCAGGGGCTTGCCGCCGCTTTGGTTAAAACGGCGGCAAGCCATCCATCACTAGCACCAGTGTCATGTAGGGTGGGCATCGCTCATCCTACCGAATCGCGCCTCACACCCGTTCGATCTTGTGCGTCGCGAACAGATGCTCCAACCACAGATTGCTGAGATGTTCCGCCAGGCGGTTTTGCGCCAGGCGTTCCTGCAGGCTGTCATAGTCCGGCATATCCAGGGGCTGGTCCTGCCACGAGCAGGTAAACACCGCCTTGGTGCGCTTGCCTGTGACCGGGTCCACTTGCCATTGCAGACATTGGGAGCACACCCCTTTCAACATGCACTGCATGCTGCCATAGACCGAACCGGTGGCGGGCGGGTTGGAGGCGAAGCTTGCGCTGAGTTCATTGTGGCGCAGGTCACGCAGGCGTTGAACCAGACAACCGCTGCCGAGAAAATAGAGCCTGTCCATGTCATCCAGCGCGAGGGGATCGGTGTCGCCGAGTTTGCCGGCGGCATAGGCCTTGAGCGCGTCGCGGATATCGCCGGTGTAGCTGCGATCCTGGGGGCGTTGCGGCGTGATCGTGCCGGCGGCGCAGACCCATACGATACGCTCACACGCATCCTCGAATTCCTCGCGATGGAACACCTCCTGCGGCGTGCGGAAGGAGGCGAAGAACAACACTTTGTTGCCCGCGGCGCGCAGCGCCGGCGCCAGGGCACGCACACCGGTGGCGCCCAGACGATCGGCGACGATCAGCAGGGTCTGGTGTTGCGGCACGTGGGCGTAGGTGCCGGTCGGGCCCATGAGGGCGATAGGCTCACCCGGTTTAAAGGTTGCGGCGATGCGTGAACTGGCGCCGCGTTCTAGCACGATGAGGGTGACCGTCCCCTTGACTTTGTCCACCTTCGAGCCGGTGATGGCCATGGCCTCGGTTTGCAGGCGCGTGCCGCCCAGCATGGGGGCCAGGCGTTCGTAATTTTGCAGGCGGTAAATCTGGCCGGGGCGGAAGCCCTTGGCCGCCATGGGCGCGTGGATCACCAGCTCCACGGCATTGTCGGCGCAACGTGTAATGGCCTCCAGCCGTGGCTGGAACAAATGCTGCATGCGACTGCGGAAGGCGGCATATTCCCCTTCGCCGCCATGATCCGTGGCGCGTGCGCCGAAGGCCGCGACGATTTTCGGATAGGTGCGGTAGCCGGAGGCCACGGCCTTGACCACGCTGCCGCTGAACGACGGATGGGTGTCGCCAATGAAGCTGACGCGTTTGCCATGCTTGTCATAGGAGGCGAAGGGCCCGAAGTCCGGGGTCTTGCAGTACTTGATAGGCGCCACCGGCACCAGTTCGCCCGCGCGATCTTCGTGGGCGCTATAGTGGCCGGCGTCCAGTTCAAAACTGCCGCGGTGTTCGAAGTAGTAGGCGATGTTGGGTTTGGCACCGGTGGCGACAAAAATGGCGCGCGCCGGCAGCTTGACCTCTTCCATGCTTTCCACAAGTTTGCCGTCGGCATCGGTGTGCATGCGCCGGCATACCAGGGCGCTCACGTGCAGGTAGTCGTCGAGGGCCGCGGCCGTAGGGCTCAGGTTGTCGGCGTAGTAGATGCCTTCCTCCATGGCCTTGGTCACTTCCTCGTGATTGCGCTGGTAGGCCGGCGACTCGCTTAAAGGCCGACGATAGGCAACGGTCACGCCACCCCATTGTTGCAGCAGCGGAATGAAATTCGCGCGGCGTTGTTCCGCCTTGGCGCGCGCACGTTCCGCGCGCACCAGTTTGCCGTGGGCGAGGAATTCGTCCAGCACCAGTTTTGATTCCTCATCCAAGCCCTGGCGCACTTGTGCGTCGCCCGCTCCCGACGTCCTGTCTAGCGCGGGACTCGCACTTCCCTGTGCGTCGCCCTGGGCGGCGACCAGGGTTTCGTAACGGCTCAGGGTCTTTTCCACCTGCGCGATGTAATACGCCTGCACCTCCGTGGCGGTGTCGATGCCCGTGAGACCGCCGCCGATCACCACCGCGGGCAGACGTACCTGCAGATTCGCCAAGCTCGCTTCCTTGGCGGCACCCGTGAGTTGCAGGGCCATGAGGAAGTCGGTGGCCTGGCGCATGCCGCGCGCCAGGCTGCCGGGTATCGGCAGGGCCTGGGGCAGGCCGGCGCCCACGGCGATGGCGACGTGATCGAAGCCGAGTTCCCAGGCGTCGTCCAGGGTCAGCGTACCGCCGAAGCGCACGCAACCGAATACCTGGAAGTGCTGACGCCGCGCCAAGGTAAGATAGATAAGCTTGAGAAAGTTTTTGTCCCAACGCACGGTGATGCCGTATTCCGCCACGCCACCGAAGCCCGCCATGACGCGCGTGCCGAGATCCTCCTCCAGTTCCTGGTAGTCGTAGACCGGACCCTGCACCAAGGTCTCCGGCAGCGACTCGATCTTAAGGCCGTCCATGCCCACGACGGCGAAGCCTTCCATCAACAGATGATGCGCCAGGGTGAAGCCCGCGGGGCCCATGCCGGTGACCATGACCTTGAGACCATTGTAGGGTTTCGGCAGCCACTGTCGCGCGCGCAACGGGTTCCAGCGGGTGAGCAGGTCGTAGATCTCCACACCCCAGGGGAGTTGCAGCACGTCCGTGAGGCAGGCGGTTTCGATCTGCGGGATGTTGACTGGTTCCTGTTTCTGGTAAATGCACGACTTCATGCAGTCGTTGCAGATGCGATGGCCCGTGGCCGGGCACATGGGGTTGTCCGCCATGATCATGGCGAGTGCCGCGATGGTATGGCCGTCGCGCTTGAGGGAGTGCATCTCGGAAATTTTTTCTTCCAGGGGGCAGCCATCCAGGCTGACACCGATGGCATTTTTCTTGATGCCCTTGTCCGGTTCACCTTTTTTCTCGGGAAAACCCTTGGAACAGAAATCGCCGTCGTGATCATGACAGTAGATGCAGTAATTGACCTCGTTCTGCACCTGACGCGAATTCATGCGCAGGTCCGTAAGGCTGAATCCGTCGCGCAGATGGGTACAGCCGCTGGCGTTTTCGTAGCGTTCGATGTCATCCTTCCTGACGAGTTTCACCGGTACGAGATGGGCGTAATCCACGCCCACCGGCAGGCGGAAGCTGACCCAGCGGTTGACGCGCGCCTTGCCGGCGTCGGACTTGATGGCCTGGATGCACCAGCGCGTTAGCATTTCGACGGCGTCTTTGTGGGCGTCCGCGTCGTCCAGCAGGCGTTGGCCGAACTGCGCCACGGCCAGTTCGAGGTCGTCGGTCTTGAGGCCAGTGGCCTTCAGTTCCCGGGTCAGCCACCGATCGAGTTCGGGAAAATCCTGAAGCTCCTCTTGCGTCAGTAGTCGTCGTCGCGCGCGCCGCTGCACGAAGAGTTTCTTGAAGACGAAGATCGGATTGTGCGCCAGGGTGCGGGCGCGGGCCTGTTCCAGGGGCGTGTCGATACCGAACAGATCGCCGATCACCTCCTCGATCAAGGGGGCGCAGGCGAGCAACAGTTCGCTGGTCTCAAGGGGAGATAAAACCGCGCCGGCGCGATAGGCCAGGAGCTGGGTGTGGCGGTCAGCGTGTTCGCGCTGCAGGCGCGCAAGAAATTCCTGGTCGAGTTTCGTCAGGCCACCGAGACGGAACAGGTCTGGAAAGGCCAAACCGGGCAAACCGGGAATGAATTCGGGCATGGGGCTAACTCGTGATGACTTTAGTGCGTTGGCCAAAGCGGCGGAATGGGGGACGCCATTTGTTCCTATTATAAGGTGTTATAAGACGGATTACAGCGAAAAAGCGCATCCCTGGATACAGGTCCGCTCACCTTGGGGGATTTTTGAAAAGTTCTAAAGCCACAGGATGGGTGTGCGGGGGGTTGTTGGCGCTACGCCTGGCGGGTGGCATACCCGCGCTGCCGAGACCAGAGCGGTGTTATCTGTCCTGTGTTTGCACGGGCATTGCGCGTGGCTCTCGTTTAATGCCGCATAGCCGTGGCGGTAAGGTAGGGTGGGCCTCGCCCACCAGCACGGCTACGGTCGACGCACGCTGGTGGGCGATGCCCACCCTACAAAACTGCAAACCTGAAGCGGCGGCCAACCGCCGTACTCCATGTTAACTCCGCGGCCTTATTTCGACTTGGTGCTGATGTTGAAAAGTGTATAGGCCGGGCACCAGCTCATGGTCACGGTGAGCAGAGGTAGGAGGCCGATGAGCCCGAGCCAACGGATATTGCCTTGCAGGATGAAGATCAGGCTGAGCAGCCCAAGCCCGATGATGATGCGCACGACTTTATCGATGTTGCCGACGTTGTGTTTCATGCTGGTGTCTCCTTAAACGCTGAGTGAGTAACAGTGAGTGGGTGTGGCCATTCTATACCTCAGCGGCTGCGCGGGTAACGCCACCTATACGTCTTTTCTCCCAACACGCCCCCGGTGCAATCGGAAGTTTTATC
>JAYUFH010000043.1:0-2842 GCA_043738765.1 Pseudomonadota bacterium
ACGCTGCTTCGTAGAGTATAATCTTGTAAGGATTTACCCAGGCAGGAGGTTAAACACAATGAACGAAATCATCTTTCTCGTCGATGAAACACCGGAGGGGGGTTATCAGGCACGCGCGCTCGGTGAATCCATTTTTGCCGAGGCGGACGACCTGGAAAGCCTTCACGTCCATGTGCGCAATGCGGTGCAATGCCATTTTGAGCAGAATCAGGCGCCAAAGATTATCCGCCTCCACTTCGTAAGGGAAGAAGTGATCGCCTTATGAAGCTATCCCGCACTATAAGCGGGGAAACGCTGGCTAACCCCCTCCAGAAACTTGACTACCGGGCCACACGCCAGATCGTAGCCATATTCGATTGACCTGCGACACCTCTAATCAGCACCACATTACCATTCCCAATCATAACCCGATCCGCGTGGGTACCCGTCCGCCATTCCAGCTGATGTTGCTTCACACCTGAAAATACCGAAGGAAGATATGATCCACGTAGCGCCGTTTTCAGGTTGATGGGGCATAGGTGCCGATAAGATGGGGCGCCCATACAGACCAACCTACTCCACAAACATTTCCTGCAACACCGCCAACGTGCGCGCGGCGGTGTTCTTGTCGAGCTTGACCAGCCGCTTGACCAGCCGTGTTTTGTCCACGGTGCGGACCTGATCGAGGACGATCTGGCCCTTCTTGCGCTGGAAGGTAAGTGAAATGCGGGTGGGGTAATCGCGGCCCTTGGTGGTCATGGGCGCCACGATCACGGTGCCGATGTGCCTATTCATTTCGTCCGGCGAGATGACCACGCACGGGCGGGTTTTGCGGATCTAGTGGCCCTGGGTCGGGTCGAGGATGAAGAGGCCCCGGCACCTGTCCGCCTGTTTCCCAAAAACGATGAAGGCCGGATCATCCCTATCACAAGTATTGGCGTTTCGGCCCCACGGGGTATTCCTCGCGCGCAGTGGAAAAACAGACAGGGGGCTTACGCCCCCTGCTGTGCTTCATAAAAAATCCGTCACATTGTCACCACATGAACCATCCAACCAGATAGGTCGTGTTGTTGTCGGAGGCGTTGCGACCGGCGCCGTTGTAGTTGGTGCTGCCGCCGTCGAACTTAGTGTAATACCGGTGTTGCAGGGAGAACCGGGTGTTTTCCCAGGGCATATACAAGAGGTCAACAATCGCGCCGGTACTCTTGGGGCTGCCGTTGGCACTGCCTGCATACCGCAACGCATCCGTGTCGCCATGGGTATCGAAATATTGCAGTATCACACCGTAAGTGCGCTTGAAGTAATAAGACCCGGTAACGCGGCTTGTAGATAGCTTGTCGCTCGGGTGCGAGGCCGGGGTGGCAGTACCCCACTCCTGCTTCTCCTGCAGATGGATCGCATGCACGGTATACACATGGTCCCCGGCGATGTGCTGGTACTGGGTGTCAACGCCGACATCCGTACGCGTATCCGCCGGAGTGATGCTGATGGGCGCAGTGCCCGCGGGATAAGTATCCGCACGCAGGCCCAGCACACCGACTTCCCAGCTGTTGTCGCCCCAATTGTGTTCATAGGCGAAGCGCGCATAGGGGGCGGTGTTCTGGATCACGTCAGCGGTGGTGGGTTTGCTGCCCAGCACACCGCCGTTACCCAGATGCGCCGAACGATAGAGCGTCAACTCACCATACAATAGGTCCGCGCCGAGGTGGTAGGCGCCAAAGGCACCGAGCCCGGCGGATTTCTGTGCCAGCCCTCCATCCAGCAAGGCTGCTGCTGCCGGCGCAGGGGCCACGCTGGATGTGGCATAGGGAAATCCCCACACCGGCATGCTGTTCCACAAGTCCTGTACCGCAGGATTGTTATTCAAGGTCAGACCATATTGAAATTGGTTACCCCCTAGGTCCATGGTGCTCGTAGTACGGATATCCGAATTATCCATGGCAACTGCGTTATCGTTGCCACTATAGGTGAACTGGATAAATGAACCGATCTGCGGCGTGATCCTACCGGCGTAAAACAGGCTCAGCTGCTGCGGAAACAGCACCGTGCTGTTCTGGGAGTTGGGTTTGGCCTTCTTGGTCGAGGTCAATGAGGTCTGAACCATCACCGACAAGGGCGGTGTGGTATTCAGGGAAAGCTGATCGGATTGGGACTTAACCTTGTCCTCGACAGTCGGCGTCAGGGTCAGCGTATAGCCCCCCAGCTTGAAGCTGCGCCCGAAGGGGGTCAGCTCCGGAAAAGCCGTGTGGCACGTGGCGCAGGCCATGCCGGTTTGGCGGGCATAGCTGGGCACGGCGGACGCGGTTTGCGGCATAAACAGAATAAAGCTGGAGACAAGCATGCCTATGACTGACGCTAGACGTTGGATTTTTGGTGTTGACATGACTCTGCCCTCATTAAAGACAACACGATTATTGGTTATGCAATCTCTGATCAGGGTTGCTGGTGGGTGTTGTTCCCCGACCTCCGGCCACTTCTGCTTAACTAAAGAGGCTGGTGCGTTCCAGTAACGGGATGATCATGGCGCGCAGCATACTGCCGTCTTTATTAGAGAAATTAGATGTAGATCAAAAAATGATTAGTTTTTCCAGATTACCTGGTGAAACAAGCATCGATACGCAGCAAAAAAACGCTTAAAAATCACCCCACAACGCCTGCAGCGCCGCGAGCAATGCCGGCGCGGCGGTTTCCGTGCGCAGGATGCGCGGACCGAGGCGTACCGGCATGAACCCGGCGTCAACCGCGGTGCGTTCTTCGTCGTCGGTAAGCCCGCCCTCCGGACCCACCAGCAGCTCCACCGCGCCCTGCGGTTTTTCCAGGGCACGCAGCGCCTGTTCGGCCTGCGGCGAAAGCATCCAGCGGC
>JAYUFH010000044.1:0-2834 GCA_043738765.1 Pseudomonadota bacterium
GGTGGCGAGCACCAAATGGCCGGTGAGACTCGCCTGCACCGCGATCTGCGCGGTCTCGAGGTCGCGGATTTCTCCGATCATGATGATGTCCGGGTCCTGGCGCAGAATAGCGCGCAGGGCGCGGGCGAAGGTGAGTTCGATCTTCGCATTCACCTGGGTCTGGCCCACGCCGTCCAGGTCATATTCGATGGGGTCTTCTACCGTGACGATGTTGTAGCGCTTGGCGTCCAGCTGCGACAGCCCGGCATACAGCGTCGTGGTCTTGCCCGAGCCCGTGGGGCCGGTAACCAGGATGATGCCGTGGGGCTGGTGGATCAGATGATCCAGCCGATCAAGGGTTGTCGGGGCCATCCCTAGGCTGGTGAGATTCAACCGACCGGCCTGTTTGTCCAGGAGACGCAACACCACGCGCTCGCCATGTCCCGTGGGCAGGGTGGAGACACGCACGTCCACGGGCCGGCCGGCCAGGCGTAGGGTGATGCGGCCGTCCTGGGGCAGACGCTTCTCGGCGATATCGAGGCGCGCCATGATCTTGATGCGCGAGGCGATAACACCGTGCAACACCTGCTGCGGCTCGACGATGTCCCGCAGGATGCCGTCCAGACGAAAGCGCACCACGGAGCGCGTCTCGAAGGGCTCGATGTGAATATCCGATGCGCCCTCGCGCACCGCCTGGGTCAGCAGGGCATTGATCAGGCGCACGATGGGCGCATCGTCCTCGCTCTCCAGCAGGTCCGCCGCCTTGGGCAGGTTCTGCGCCAGCTCCTTCAGGTCCATGTCGTCGCCCAGATCGTCCACGATCTGCATGGCGTGGTTCATGCCGCGGTCGTAGGCACGATTGAGCGCCGTCTCGAAGTTTTCCGGAGTGAGTTCACAGATCTGGATCGGCTGCCCGAGCACGCGCCGCAATTCCGCCAGGGCCGCGCTCGAGACCCCCGGACGCACCCACACCTCCATGGCATCCTGCGCCTGGCGCGCACTGATGACACCGTGGCGCTTGGCGAAGTGATACGGCAGCCGCTGGGTGGCCTGGAGATCGAGGTGTTGCAGATCGGGCGCCGTGGTCATGGGCATTATTCAGGTGCGGACTGGGTTCCCGCATTGTCGGCGGCGGGTGCTCCCGTGTTGGATGCCTGGGGCTCGCCCGCAGGCGTCGCCTCGCCCGGTTCGGTTGCGTCCTTGCCTTTCTCCGCCGGCTTCGGCACGGGCTTGACCGGCTTGAAGCGCTGCATGATCGCGGCGCGCTCGCCGCGATTGCTAGCGTTGCCAACACCGATGGTGTCGTAGCGGTCAGTGGTGACATTGTAGGTATCGGTGGCGTTGCGGATAATCACCGGCCGCAGGAATATCATCAGGTTGGTCTTGCCCTTGGAGCGGCTGCGGTACTTGAACAATTCGCCGAGAATCGGGATGCGGCCGAGGATCGGCACCTGCGTGACCGTGTTGCTGTTCTTGTCCTCGATCAGGCCACCGAGCACCATGGTGTCACCGTCGTCGATGATCACCGTGGTGTCCAGGGAGCGCTTGTTGGTGATCAGGCCGGAGGTAGACTGGGCGGATGGCGCCACACTCGACGTCTCCTGACTGATGACCAGCTTCACCCCGCCACCTTCAGATATCTGCGGCTTGATCTTGAGGGTGAGGCCCACGTCCTTGCGCTCGATGGTCTGAAACGGATTGACCCCGGCGCCCGTCGTACCCGCCGCCTGGGCGTAGCTGCCGGTCACAAAAGGCACATTCTGGCCCACCACGATCTTGGCCTCGGCGTTGTCCAGCATGACCATGTTGGGCGTGGACAACACGTTGGCCTCGGCATCGGATTCGAGGGCACGTGCCAGTGCGCCCAATCCACGCGTCTTGGTCCCGTCTGGCAAGGTGATCTCGCGGCCAATGTAACCCAGCGTGAGCCCGTCGACATTGGCTATGCTTGCGGCTTTGCCCACCACGGTGGCGATAATGCCTGCACCGGAGGCGGCCGGGAAATTCTGCACGCCCGCAATACCGCCCCCGTTAGCCCCTGGGGCACCCGCTGCCCACTGAACACCGAACTGCAGGGCACGATCGGTTGACATCTCGACGATCAAGGCCTCCACGTACACCTGGGCGCGGCGCTGATCCAGCTTTTCGATCACCCCGCGCAGGTTATTATAAGTCGAGTCGTTGGCGCTGATGATCAGGGCGTTGGAGGTCTCGTCCGCCTGGATCAGAGAAGCCGGCGCGCCCGCAGCGGCAGGAGCCCCAGGGGCCGCGGCCGCGCCACCGGCGGAACGCGATTCCCCTGCCACCAGGCCACGCAACACCTCCACGAGTTTTTTCGCCTCGGCGTTGCGCAGATACACCACGTGGGTCTGCCCCCCGGACTTGGCGGGCACATCCAGCTTGGCCACCAGGGCGCGCAACTCGTCCACGCGTGCCGGGTTATCGGCACGCACCAGCAGGCTGTTGGTGCGCAGATCCGGCACCACCACCAGGCGATTGTCCGCACCGCCACCCAGCCCCGGTATCGGCGGCTGACCCGGCTGGGCCGATATCTGTGCACCTTCCGCAAAACGCGCCACCAGCTGCGCCAGGTCGATGACCGAGGCATGCACGATGGGGATGATGGTGACCTCGGTGCTCCCCGGCTGGTCGATCTTCTCGATGACCTTCAGGACATTGCGGATGCTGGCCGCGGTGTCGGTGATCACCAGCACGTTGCCCGGCGCATACACCGACAGCAAGGCCGTGGGCGACATCAACGGACGCAACATGGGCACCAGCTGTGGCGCCGAGGCGTGCTGCACCACCACCACGTGGGTGGACCACTGATCACTGTTACGCGCGTAGGGACCGCT
>JAYUFH010000045.1:0-2812 GCA_043738765.1 Pseudomonadota bacterium
GTAGGGTGGGCATCGCCCACCAGCAGAGTCGCTGGATGCCCCGCCGGTGGGCGATGCCCACCCTACAACTGCTGTCGTTCACCGATATTTTTATACCGCCGTTATCCACCCTACCCAGGGGGACCCACACGGTGACCCGTCCACGGGGTGATCGCCAGCGCAAAAACACGATCTCGTCATGACGGCAATACGCCATATAGCCTTTAAGTAAGTGCCATGCGTCTATCGCCCACTCTCGAATGTCTTGTGCCGGAGGCATTCAAACTACACTCTCCGAATATCCACAGCTTCGCCGATGCCATTCGAGCTGGAGCAGTTCGTCGCGGACGCCATTGACAACAAACGACCGTTTGGTATGATCCAAGCCGAACCTCCGGGAAGGAAGCCTGCATGCCAATACAGAAAGTCGACGCCGATATCATTGTTGCGCGTGCCTTGCGGCTGTTTAAAGAGCGTGGCTATCAGGCAACGAGTATGGCCGATATCGGCGCGGCCTGCGGTCTGTTGAAAGGAAGCATCTACCACCACTTCCCGAGCAAAGAAGTATTGGCGCTAGCGGCGATGGACTATGTCCAAACCTATTTTTCCGAGCACGTATTTCATCATGCCTACGCCAGTGATTTGAATCCGCAACGCAAGCTCAAGCTATTGATAAAAGCCAGCGAAACTTACTTCCTCGGCAGCAAAGGCGGTTGTCTCATGGGCAACCTGGCGCTGGAGACCGTTGATGTCCTGCCTCAATTCGGCAAGGTGATCAAACGCTACTTCGACGACTGGGCGAAGGCCTTGACGCATATCCTGCGGGCAAAATTCCCGCTGAAGCAGGCGCGCCGGTTGGCGAAACAGTCGGTTGCCGAAATCCAGGGGGCGATCATGATGATGCGTGTTTATAAAACAAGTGAGTGTTTTCTGCTGGCCAATCGGCGCCTGTTGGGTATGCTCACGGACTGAAAATTTTTGTCATTTTAATAAAACAAACGTTTGGTTAATAGGGGCACTGCATGAAAGACCACGTAAGAAAAGACGGCACCACTGGAATTTCATTTCCCGGAAAGGGTTATTTCATTAAGATGCGAGGCGGCGCCAAGGCGCCGCCTCGGCCAACGCTGCGGGCCGTTGCACTGGCGTGGCTGGGTGGATTTATCGCCATTGCAGCGGTCGGTTCTATAACAGCCGCGACCCATAATACGCTGGTGCTGGGTTCCTTTGGCGCGACTTGCGTGCTGCTGTTCGGATTCCCGGAGAGTCCCTTCTCCCAGCCGCGCAACGTCATTGGCGGCCACTTCCTGTCTTCGCTGACGGGCTTGATCTTCTTTTACTTCCTGGGACCGCAATGGTGGAGCATGGCGTTAGCGCTGGCGACAGCGATAGCCCTGATGCAGCTTACGCGCACGGTCCATCCGCCCGCCGGTTCAAATCCGCTTATCGTGTTTATTTCCGCCGCACCGTGGAATTTTCTGGTCACGCCGACATTGCTGGGCGCGTCCATCCTCGTCTTGATAGCGGTGGCTTACAACAATTTGGCTCCGGAACGGCGTTATCCGCAGTATTGGATGTAGTGCGCCGCAATCATAGAGAGTTCAAAATGCAATGCTGACCGGCGGGAGAGATTGTAGAGTCTTTCCGTTATTTGCCGGGCGCTGTGAAGTTTTATGGGCTGCGGAAGCCTGCCCCCGCAGTCCGTAAATGTGGGCACTGGCGGTCAACCGAATGCACGCCACTGCGTTATTGTATAGGCGGGGCAGGGTCTCGCGGGGGTAGTGAAAATGCGTGTTCTGGTTGCCATGGGTATGTTGTGCGCCAGCGCAGTGTGTCAGGCGGCTGCGCCGTTATCCGTGACGGACTATGCATTGCTCAACCGGCTCAACTACGGGGTGAGTGCGGACCAGGTGGTGGAGTATCAAAGGCTCGGCCAGGCCGCCTATCTGGATGCCCTGCTGCACTATCAAGGGGATGCGGCGCTGGACGCCGCAGCGCGACGACGGGTGGATGCCCTGCCGATACAGCACCTGCAGTTGTCCGCCCTGGTGTCCGAGGCGAGGGCCGAGGCCAAGCGCATCAAGGCCATGACCGATGTCGATGCCAAGCAACGGGCGCGCAAGGTGCAACAGATGCGCGACAACGATTTTGTCCTGCAGGCATCCCAGCGCCGGGTGGTGCGCGCGCTCTATTCGCGCAACCCCTTGCAGGAGCAACTCACCTGGTTCTGGTTCAACCACTTCAACGTGTTTCAGGGTAAGGGCCAGGTGCGTCTGTTACTGGCCGATTATGAGGAGCGCGCGATACGCCCCCACGTCCTGGGAAAATTCCAAGACTTGCTGATGGTGGTGTTGACCCATCCGGCCATGCTGGTGTATCTCGATAACGCCCAGAATGCAGTGAACGCGGCGAATGAAAATTACGCCCGTGAACTCATGGAACTGCACACCCTCGGCATCGATGGCGGTTACACCCAGCGGGATGTGCAGGAGCTGGCGCGTATCCTGACCGGCGTGAGCGTCGCCCCCATGACACAACTGGCGCGCGGCCAGCGCCCATCCCCGCCGGGCTTTCGCACTGACGGCACGTTCGCCTTCTACCCAAAGCGCCACGATGAGGGCGAGAAGATATTTTTGGGCAGGGTGTTCCCAGCGGGTGCGGGTTATGGGGAAGTGGAGGAGGCTGTGGCCATGCTAGCGAAAAATCCAGCTACCGCGCACACGCTGTCACGCGGGCTTGCGACCTATTTTCTGGCGGACGATCCGCCGCCGCCGGTGGTCGCGCGCATGCAGCAGGCGTATCTGCGCAGTGACGGTGATATCGCCGAGACTTT
>JAYUFH010000046.1:0-7388 GCA_043738765.1 Pseudomonadota bacterium
CCCCCGAGTTGGACGAGGCCTTGAAGTCGGGTCGTTGCACATCTCCGCGCACGCTGCATGAACTCAGCAAGCTGCACGCCGACAACCCCGAGCAGGTTCAGAGCCTGCTGGACAGCGGTGCCGAGATCACGCGCACTGCGGTGTCGGCGCTGCGTGCCGAGACGGATGCCGGCGCAGGGAGCGAGGAAGCCCCATCGTCATCCAACAAGCTCATCGCTCAAGCCCATGCCGCCTGCGATCGTCTGGAGCGGGCGCTCGGCCGCATCCAGCCGTCGAACTCGTACAAGGTCGCTTTGCCCGAACTGATCGCGCTGCGCATCCGGGTCGAGGACATCACGAAGCGTTGGCTGCAGGGGTCTGACCGTCAGACCCCTTCGCGGGCCGACTCCTGAACCCACGGAGATCGGAGTGAAGAGAGTTCAAAAGGATGGAGGGCAGGATAGGCTCCGCGCCAGCAAACGGCTGCCACGCAGTGCGAGTCAGGGGTTGGTGCACCGTGGCCCACGACCCGCGTGAACGCGTGACGATCGATCTGCGCGGCTTGGGTGCCGCAGTGCAGTTGCGCGCGGCGGCCGAACGCACCACGGTTGCAGCGCTCGCGCGCCGGGCCATCGCCGTGATGCTCGATGCCCCGGCGTCGCAATCCGAACTGTTTTCGGTCGTTGCAGCCGCCGCGCCGCGTGTTCCCCCCGACGGGTTGCCAGTGAAGGTGACTGTGCGCATGTCGGCTACTCATGCGGTGACCCTCGCCACGCGCGCTCATTCCGCCGATGTATCGCAAGGCGCCTACGTCGCAGGTCTGCTCGACAACGCGCCACCACCGCCGCTGCCACCAGACCACCGCGTAGCCATTGGCGCGCTGTTGACCTCGACCGACCAACTGGCCGCCCTGTCGGCTGACCTCAACGCTTTCATGAGGCTGCTGGGTCGTGGCAACCCAGCAGCGCTGGAGCCCTACCGCGCCAGCGTCATGTCGCTGAACAAGAGCGTCCAGGGCCACCTGGCAGCTGCATCGAGGCTCATGTCCGAACTGAAGCCTCCGCGGGGTTGAACCATGCGGTTTGTTGCCCGGTAAACAGGAAGGAGCACAGCGATGAATCCAGGCCCATCGATCGACGGCGTTGTCGTGCAGTGGGGTGAGCGCCTCTTCTATCCTCGCACCCGCATGGTCAAGGTGGCGCCGCCACCGCATCTTGCGAAGGGTGCGCTGCACCACCACGCCGGTCACATTCGCCAGCGCATCGAAGCCACGGTGTTGCGCCGTGCGCCGCAGGTGATGATCAAGGTGACCGGCGGCGGGCGCGGCATGGCCGCGATTGCGGCGCACTTTCGCTACATCGCCAAGGCGGGTCGGCTGCCGTTCGAGGACGACCGTGGCGTCGTGCGCGAGGGCAAGGATGCGCTGCGCGATCTGGCCGAGCAGTGGCGGCATGGCGGCTCCCGCATCGACGAGAGCAGCCCGCGGCGCGAGGCCTTCAACATCATGTTGTCGATGCCGGCCGGCACCGATCCGCTGATCGTGATGAAGGCGGCGCGCGAGTTCGCTCAAGCCGAGTTGGCCGATCACCGCTACGTGATGGTGCTGCATGACCATCAGGCCAACCCGCATGTGCATCTGAGCGCGCGGGCCGAGTCCAGGCATGGAAGGCGCCTGAATCCGCGCAAGGCCGACCTGCACCGCTGGCGTGAGACGTTCGCGGACAAACTGCGCGGTTGGGGCGTGGAGGCCGAAGCCACGAGGCAGGCGACGCGTGGCGAGCAACGGCGCTATACAACGCTTTGGCAGGTCAAGGCCGAACAAGAAGGGCGGCTTCACAAGTCTCACGCCGAGTCGAAGTCGGGTGACAAAGCAAAGGTGAATCGAACGCAGGCCATGCTGGCCTGGGCGCACATCACTCAAGCACTTGCGGGGTCGGACCAGCCCGAAGACCGAAGACTGGCCGAGGCGATCGTGCACTATGTCCGACAGATGCGGCACTTCGTCGAACTTGAACGAACGCGGCAGCGAGGGCCGGGCGGACAGCGCGAGTTGCCCGGCATGTCGCCGGTTCATATCGACCCCAGAACCTCGGCGCGATCAGGCCCGGAAATTCAGCGATAGCCGAGCCGATGCGCGCGTTGGCGTAGGAATTTGCGGCGAACCCCGCCGCCGGAACGAATACTCGGAAGTCCTCGCCGCCGGACGGGCTCGGGGGCAGGCGACCCAATGCGTCCCCTGCCCCTCTTCTCGAGGGTCTGGATTCACCGCGCCGCGTCAAGGATTCGCTGCGCCGGGCTGCGCCCGCCCTTGACCCCGCGCGGCGAATCGAACGACATGTGAAGAAGGGCTATCGGTCACCAGGTAGTGGGGATACCGCTCAAATTTGCTCAGCGCGCTGGCCTCTCCGAGGCGAGGGCACGAAACGTCTCGATGAGTGAGCGAATGGGGTAGGATTTCCCCTTGCCTGAGAGCTATGGTGCGGCGTTGGAGAGAACATGACTATGACGAATATTGCCGGCTGCCGATTCTGCGGCTACTTCGAACGCGATAGCGTCGAGTTCATCGACACGCCATGGCTGCGGGATGATCGCTACTGCTCCATCGTGTCGAAGGGGGCGCTCGTTCCGGGATGGTCCCTGATATGCCCGTTGAGGCATGGTGTCAGCCTCACGAACGATTATCAGAGCCAAGCGTTCTGGGACTTTGCTGGAAGTGCCGAGACGATCCTTCGCGCACGATACGGCGACATGCGGCTGTTTGAACATGGCGCAGGTTACGCCGGTTCGCCCACGGGGTGTGGGACAGATCATGCGCACCTGCATCTGGTGCCGCTGACGTTCAGCCTGGCGACCGAAGCGTTGCGATATGACGGGGCCTTGAAGTGGAGTTCATGCAGGGCTCAGGACGTCAAGGAGCGGGTTGCAGGTCGAGAGTATTTGTTCGTCTCAGACAAATTCGACGGCAATCGGACCGCCGGCCAACTGTGCTTGCTTGAGGTGCCAGTCTCCCAATTTTTCCGACGCGTTGTGGCTTTGCGATTGGGGTTAAAGGAGTTCTACGACTATCGCCGTCATCCTATGCTTGAGATCGCAGGCCGTACGGCCACAGACCTTCGGGCCGATGTACTTACCGGAGATCGAGTTGGCGCTGGGTGACGGTGAGCTAAAGAGCCCGTCTGCATCGCAGTCGGGTTCGAATGGCCATGCGGCGGAGTCCGTGTTGAGCGTTGATGATCGCCCGCCTCACCCCGACTCATCAGAGCAGCCTGCTGATAAGGTTTTGACCCTGCCGAACGAGATAGATGGCGTAAATACCGACGGGCGCGCACAGCTCGATTGGAGATCAAAATACGACGCCGATGCGGTGTCGCAAATTCGCTTTGACGCCACGTACATTGCCATCCTGTTGCTGCTCGCACTGTCCTCAATCTTCTTGACATGGAGAGGTACCGCCTACGCGCTCATGGCAAGCGGGTGTGCTAGTTGCAGTGCATCCACATTCAACAAGTACTCATATTTCTTTCTTGGCGGATTCCTGGGCGGAGTGCTGTTCGCTGTGAAGTACCTTTACAAGGTGGTCGCGCGGCAGTATTGGAATATGGACCGCCGCCTTTGGAGATTGTTCTCGCCCTTCCTCTCGGGCGGACTGGCTTTGGTCGTGGGGGCCCTTATCGATTCCGGTGTGCTCGGATTGACGGTCAAAGTCGCGTCCGGAGCGGCCTACCTATCCTATGGCTTCATCACTGGCTACTTTGCCGATCGCGCAATCGACAAGATGCAGGAAGTTGCCGAGACGGTGTTCGGGGCACCTGGCCGCAAAGATGCTCCTAAGGCCAAGTGACGAAACGCTTCACGGCGAGCAAGGAATTGAATGGGGACTCGCGCACCGGCGGCAAAGCGAACGCACAGACCGCTGGAGCCGACGAAGTCTGTGCTCCTTGTAGAGGGTTCGAAACTAATCTCGCTTCCCCCTAGCGAGGCAACCAGTAGTCGGGTTGGCCACAAGGCAGTCGGTTTGGTATCGATCCCAAGTGTTTGGACGACGCCGTTCTTTGTTGTGTGCGGCAAGACGCTGCCTGGAACGGTGGTGCTTGCCAACGCCGTCTTGGAGTCGGGCATCCGGGCAGGCGTCAAACTCCTCGTGCGCTCAAGCGGCGTTGCGGAGTCAATAGAAAGCCGCGGCGAACTCGAATCGGCCGAATGCAGCCAAGCGGGGCTCCTTGACGAAATCAGCCGTCTACGGAAAGGTCAACCGAGTGCTGCGGCAGTTCATTGGGTTGTTCAAGAACTGATCCCGTGTGCCGCCAAAGGACACCTCTCAAACGAGCGCCGAATTGCTAAGGACAAGCGTGACTGGGTTGCTGAGGTCGAAGCAACGTCCTCCCAGTTCGCAGAGATTTATCGCATCCCGCTCAGGACCTGGCGTGACAAGAGGCCGCCCAGGGAGGCGACGCTTGCTTGCGTCCACAAGGAGTCCATCGTTGATTGCCTTCGTGTCGTCTCGCTTTGGGCATATGAACGCCTAATCAGAGTGCACTTTGAATGGGTGTGGGACGGGAGCGCTGTCCGAATAGTTCAGGCTGACCCGTGTGAGGAAATCGCGCAAGGAGTGGACCCGCACAGTTTGGTGAAGGCGCCGTCTGCTGGATCGCTGGCTAGGCCAGTGCTGGAAGCATTCCGACCTGCGACGGTGGGCGATTTTGAAACGTACCGAAAGCTCGCAAATGCGAGGGTCTATCGTGAGTTGGGCTACGCGATAGTTCCGTTCTTTGTGCTGGACAGCTCGAGCGAGATTCAATCCATTGTTCAAGATGGACGCTGCAGCGATGCGTTGCTGCGTGACTTGAAGCTGCTCACGACTCGCCCTTTGGTGATACGAACAGATGGACAAGAGACCCCAAAGCATCTTAGGGAAATGCTCCCACGCAGTGATGAACTGCGGTCCGTTGAGGCGGCAGAGCAATGGCTGATTGGCGAGTTTCGTAGCAAGGTTCAGTCTCGCGCCGACGGCGGCGATTGCCTCGCCGATTCAAGTCTCTGCCTCATTGCACATCACTTCGTGCCGGCGGCCGCCGCTGCTTGGTGTCAAGCGCTGCCCAATGAGCGCAGGGTGAGAATCGAGTCGCTGTGGGGCATTCCTGAGGGGCTCTACTGGTATGCATACGACGTGTTTGACGTCGATACCCAAGTGCCTTCTGGGGTACGCATTGATGCTCGGCCGGCAGCATTTACTTTCAGAGAGAAGTGTCGGTACAAAGAGCATTTCATTGCTCCGAATGACGATGGCGCCTGGGTTGTACATCGAACCTCTGCGCGTGCCGACTGGTCGCGGAGCATCACGAAAGCCGATTGGATTCATGAGATCGCATGGACTTCTCGATGCATCGCTGCGCGCGAGGGGCGGCCAGTTGTGGTCATGTGGCTGATCGACACGGCACCCAAGGCAACACGTCATCGTGTCATGCCCTGGTTTCACATGGAGTGGAAGCAGGAGGGGCCAATACACAAGGCTACCCCGCGCAAGAAGCTCGCCGGTACAAGTGAGGTCGTGCTCCAAACCCGAAAAGATTGGCAGGGCCTTCAGGAGGCGATTGACGATGGGAAGCCCGTGGCGCGAATCCGCGTGGACCCACGAGAGCCAGAAATGGTGAGAGACCAAGACTTTGTCAAAGGGCTTGCTGCCCTAGCAAAGCGGCACAACATCGTGATTGAGTTGAGCGGTGGAATACTTTCACATGCCTACTACATGCTTTCCGCCGCCGGATGCGATGTCGAATGCGCCGACCTCGATGACTTTGCTGTTGACGACGAAGCTATTGAATTCAACAAGCTGGTGCGTGACGGCATACCCGAGGCAATAGTTTCCAGAGGAGAGACGGTTGCTCTATTGCGTGTACGCGGCGAGGCGCTGGTGGCTGCACTGCGCCGAAAGCTAGTGGAAGAAACGTTTGAGGTGCTTGATGCGAGGACGAACGATCAAATCGCGGAGGAGCTTGCTGACGTTCGAGAGGTTTCGCTGAGCATCATGTCTGAATTGGGAATTGGGGAAGCCAGCGTTGAGGCCGCACGTCGGCAGAAGCTTAAGAAGAGAGGTGGGTTCAAGGAAGGGATCATGCTTGGCAAGACAGCGATCTCGTCTCCGCTAGGAGCTAGAGCGGGGCAGAGTACCGTGTTGCTTGCGCAGACAGAGAAAGTCCCGGCGAGCACCGTGACAAGATCGATCGAACTGCCGTCGACCGCACCGGAGGAGATTCACGTCGATCTTCGACATGATTCTCGCGGCATTTCCGAGCGGCAATTGACGGCTACGTTGCCCGCTCACGCCACAGGGTTCGTTCCGCCCAGGGTTCTGTTCAACCTAGAGACGCAAGACGGTCATTCGCACGAAATGATTGTTGAAGTGGAGGTGGAGCGACAAAGCTCCGATCTACGGATTCGAATTCGCTTGAAGAACGCGCCACAGCAATTGCGCCTAGACATTGACTAGAGCGCATTGCCTCGCGTTGTCATAGCAGGTAAATCAAGCCGCAAGCAGCAATTCGCGTCGAGCTCGGATGCCGGGGCACATGAAGATCACCTCTTGCCCTGTTCGTGTCGAACTCGCGCTGTATCGCAACGCGTATCGGATTCGGCGAGACGCGCCATAGAGGCTTCGAATTTCTGGCACATCGTCATACGAGACAAGCCACGGAACTTTGATCTGTTGCATGACGGCCTCGGCGACGGCAGCATGATCGCCAGGCCGATACGCGTTCATGTACAGGTCTTGACCCTTTGCGAAGTACGGTGGGTCTAGGTACATCAAGCTTCGCTTCGGCGGCAAGGACTCGCCACGGCGCGCGATGAAGGTCAATGCATCAAGTCGCGTAACGTGGATTTGTGTCTTGTACGCGCGAATTCTTTCCAGGCGCTCGACCAAATTTGTTTTGTTGAAGCGAGCATCAAGCTTCCACTTGCCCGATTGCGTCTTCCCGCCAACCACTCCACCAGTGATGATCCCGCTCCGGTTGGTCCGGTTGAGGAAGAAGGTCGAAAAGCCGAGATCGAGAATTGACGCGCTATGTTTGTTCGCCTGAACCTCACGTTGGACGTGCCACTCGTCGATGGTCACTTTCGTAGAGCGTACCCGTGCTACCAATTCGCCCGAATGTTCGACTGCCGACTTCCAGAAGGCCCACACCGACCGATCGAGATCGTTCAGGTGAACTTCAGCGACGCGCCCACCAAAAAGCAGCGACAACGCGAGACTGGCTCCGCCAGCGTATGGCTCGGCATAGTGACCGCCGGCCAGTCCGTTGTCTCGAACAAGCGCGCTTACGAAGTTGTCAAGACGCCACTTTGCGCCGGGGTAGCGGAGCGGGCTTATGGCGTACATGGCGTGGGAGGGATTCGAGTTGGCTCTAGATCTC
>JAYUFH010000047.1:0-19341 GCA_043738765.1 Pseudomonadota bacterium
CAACTTGTCTTTACGTTTAGTTTGATAACGTAGTTCCATTCGCCATGAAACTTGTTGCGTTCCAGATAGATTGATACCTTTATTTATTTACAGTGCCTAAGTAAATGCCATTCTCCTCTGACCCGGTTTTTTGTATTAAACACATTTTTGCTTGATATCTCGCTGACCCGCGCAGCGCCATTCGGGACGGAGCGATTATTTTTAATGGCAATTACCGAAAGGTAGTGAGCCTGCCTATTATTTAATCAACCTCTTTTTTTGCATACCCAGCCTTGGCCAAATCCGCGCCGATCCCGTAACATGCACCTATGACGGCGAAACTCTGGGCAATCGTTTTATTTTTATGCGTTGTTCTCCTCCGGGCGGTGGATGGCCTCGCCCAGGAGCCCGCCAGCGTGTTCCTCGAACAACTGACCTGGACGGAAGTCCGGGACCGGATCCAATCCGGAACCACGACCATTATCGTTCCCATCGGCGGCACGGAGCAGAGCGGTCCTTATATGACCCTCGGCAAGCACAACGTGCGGGTTCGTGCCCTCTCGGAAAAGATCGCGTATGCGCTGGGCAATACGCTGGTGGCACCGGTGCTGGCCTATGTTCCGGAAGGCGACCTCAACCCGCCGACGGCGCACATGCGGTTTGCCGGCACCATCACCCTGCCGGATGAAACATTCGAGAAGATACTGGAGTATGCGGCGCGTAGCTTCAAGCTGCATGGCTTTCGGGACATCGTGTTTCTGGGCGATCACGGCGGCTACCAGAAAGACGAGAAGCGAGTCGCGGACCGGTTGAACCGTGAATGGGCCAAGACGCCGGTACGCGTGCATGCACCGGCGGAGTACTATCGGGCCAGCGAGGTCGATTTCGTCCAGGCGCTTAAGCGCCGGGGTTTTGGCGACGCGGAGATCGGCACCCACGCCGGGCTCGCGGACACTTCCCTCATGCTTGCGCTCGATCCACGGGAGGTGCGCATGGATCAACTGCATGCCGCCACCAAAATAGAGCGCGCCGCCGGAGTCTATGGCGACCCGCGCCGGTCCAGCGCCGAGTTGGGCCAGATGGGCGTGGACGCCATTGTGGATCGGACAGTGAATGCCATCCGCAAAGACCTTGCACGCCGCTAGCCCACTCGCCGCAAAAAAACCAGCCGCGTGTGACGCCTGCGAGGCATCCTTTTCGAACACGCTGCACGCTTTTTTCCGGCAGGCGCGAAAAAATGCAACAATACGATTTGGTATTATTATCCGGGCGCACCTTACGCTTGACGGGTTGGCCTGCATGATAACGGGTGGGCGCAACACCGGCGGGCGGTAAGGGCGATAGCGTAAATCTGTGTAGTGGTGTCAGTTAACGGAGGTGTTTGTGATGCATCGGAGTTCCCATTCTCATTTTGTCCGCGCCCTGTGCCGCGGTCTGATCCTCGGCGCGTTCTGTTGGGCGGGCACGGCCGCGGCCGCCAACGGCACGGATGCCCTCCCGGTGGCGGTTGCCGCATCGCCGGGTATGCCGCCGGTGGTGGATCCGGCCAATCTCTATAGCGAGGCCGCCGCCGGCCGCTTCAGCCCTGCCGTCGCCGGGGCGCTCCCCCGGGTCTATGTGCCGACGGTACGCTCCAACGAAATCTACGTCATCGATCCCGCCACACTCAAGGTCGTGGATCGCTTCAAGGTCGGCCTCAACCCGCAGCACGTGGTTCCGGCATGGGATCTTAAGACACTTTGGGTGGCCAACAATGCCGAGGGCCGCACCGACGGTAGTCTCACGCCCATCGATCCCACGACCGGCAAACCGGGACGCGGCATCCCGGTGGACGATCCGTACAATATGTATTTCACCCCGGACGGGGCATCGGCCATCGTGGTGGCCGAGGCGCGCAAGCGACTGGATTTACGCGACCCCCACACCATGGCCATGCAGGTGTCGATTCCAGTTCCTCGGTGCGGTGGCATCAACCACGCCGATTTCTCCATCGACGGCCGCTACGCGATTTTTACCTGCGAGTTCACCGGCAGTCTGGCGAAGATAAATCTCGCGCAGCGCAAGGTGGCGGGTTATCTCAAACTCTCGCGCGGCGGCATGCCCCAGGACATCCGCGTTTCCCCGGACGGTAAGACGTTCTTTGTGGCGGACATGATGGCCGACGGTGTCTTCGTCGTGGATGGTGACTCCTTTACCGAAACCGGTTTTATCACCACCGGCGTCGGGACCCACGGGCTTTACCCCAGCCGCGACGCAAAGAAACTCTACGTCGCCAACCGCGGCAGCAATAAGATCCATGGATCGCGCCACGGTAAGGGCAGCGTGTCGGTCATCGACTTCGCCACGCGCAAGGTGGAAGCCACCTGGCCCATCCCCGGCGGCGGCAGCCCCGACATGGGCAACGTGAGCGCCGATGGAAAAACTCTCTGGCTTTCCGGACGATTCGACGACGTGGTCTACGCCATCGACACGACGACGGGCGATGTGAAAAGCATCAAGGTCGGCATGGAACCCCACGGCCTCACCGTCTGGCCGCAACCGGGGCGCTACTCCCTCGGCCATACCGGGAACATGCGCTAGCAGTTTCTGAACAAGTAGCAGAAGGGGTCACACCATCCCCTCTCCCCGAAAACCGCGGGGGAGGGGTGGTACTTACCTAACATAAACCCCCACCCGCTAATCCAGCAATCTCCACTAGCCTAACCACTTCACCCGCCCAGACAACTTTCCTTCCCCCTTTCAGGGGGAAGGCCAGGATGGGGGTGCTTGGTTTACCCCACCCACCGGGGTCAAGTACACCCCATCAACCGGCTCCCTCCAAGATGATCCCAACACAACAGAACGTGTCGTGCCGGGACCACTTGCGCGGTGACCTGCGCGCGGGGTGATTGTGCTGTGGATCAGTTAAACAGTCATTGAGACGTGATATCCCCATCCTAGCCTTCCCCCTGAAAGGGGGAAGGGACAGAAGCGTCGGGGGTGTCGGGCTGGGTGTGGGGGTGAAAGTGAAACTGCTGCATTGCCAATCCGCTTATTCCCAGTCAGCTTTCACCGATGATTTTTTGTCGGCCTTATGTAACGCATTCACAACGGCGGGTTGCGACTGTATAAACTCGGCGATATCCGTGAGATCGTCCTTGCGCAGATGCTGCAGGCTATTGTCGATCTCCTCTGCCATGAGGCCCCCCGCAAAATCGCCATCCGGCGTCATGCCGTTCTTGAGGTAAGCGGTGAACTCCCCCGTAGTCCATCTGCCGATACCGGTTGCTTTATCCGGCGTGATGTTGGGAATCACGGAGTCGTCCGGGCCGTGCGACGTGCCCGCATAGGCCAGGCTGGTTTTGGCCGCGCCGAGGGTATTGCGCGGCGTGTGACATTCACCACAGTGCGCCATCGCCAATACCAGGTAGGCGCCCCGGTTCCAGGATGTGGACTTCTGTGGATCTGGTTTATACGCGCCAGGAGTAAAGTACAACGCCTTCCATAGCGTGATGAGCGAACGCACGGAGACAAACCACTTGAGGTCGTGGGGCCTGTTTGCCTGCTTCACCGCCGGGCGCGACTGGAGATAAACCCACAGCGCATGCAGATCTTCGTCCGTCATCCGGGTATAGGACGTGTAGGGAAAGGCCGGATAGAGTTGTTCGTGATTCCGGCCCACCCCCGCGCGCAACGCTTGCACGAAATCCTGTCGGGACCACTTTCCGATGCCGCTTTCCGGATCGGGCGTGATATTAGGTGTATAAAACGTGCCGAAGGGCGTTACCAGCGCCCGGCCACCCGCGAGCGGACTGCCGCCGTGTTTGTCGTTGGTGTGGCAGCCGTAACAACCGGCCGCTTGAAACACATACTCGCCGCGGGTAAGTACCGCATCGGACGGCCTATCGCCGGCCGACTGGGCAGACGGGGCTGCTGCCAGCAGCCCCGCAAGAACCAGCCCGTGGGATAAGGATAGCGCCACCGGTACTGCCACCCGGCGTTATTGGTTGTCTTCCTTGCGGAAATCCTTGTGACAGGCTTTGCACGTCTCCGACAGCTCTTTCAAGCGCGGACCGTACGCCTTGGTGTCGCCCGCTTCCACAGCCTTGAGCAAGGCCAGTGATTTTTCCTGCGCATTCTTGGCGTCCTTCAGGAAAGCGGCGTTGTTCTTCCACACGGCGTCCAGCGCCTTGGTGTCGCCAAAATCCGAATCCTTGGGAAACATGCTCGGTATGAACTTGGTGGTGGCTTCCAGTGCCTTGGCGTGGGTGAGCAACTGGTCTTTGAAATCAACCTTGCCCTGTATAATGGCCGCCGCCGCCGCCATATGCCCGCCTTGCGATTTCATGACATTCTGGCGGTACTTAATAATGTCTTCGGGCTCGGCGGCGTGCGCCATTATGCTCGCGCCTAATAACAGCCAGACGCTGGTGAAAAGAAAGTGGTGGCGGAAAATACTTTGCTTCATTGCTCATCTCCTTGTTAATGATGCTGACACGCAGTAACACCGGCGTGGCGCACAGTATGGATTATGCTATCGGTACTGACAAGCCAGCGGGTCTCAAGAGAGAGTAGACGCATGGACCTTGATTATATTCCCGCGTCGCATAAATATTCGCCAGCCCCAATAGCAATTATTTAAGTCTTGGACGCCGAGTGTTCTGGCGGGGCCGCCTATTAGAGTCAGAGGAGAATGGCGTTTACTTAAAGGCTATACGGCGTATTGCCGTCACGACGAGATCGCGTTTTTGCGCTGGCGATCATCCCCGTAGACGGGTCACCGTGTGGGTCCCCTGGGCAGGGCGGATAACGGCGGTAAAAATATCGGTGAACGACAGCAGTTGTAGAGTGGGCATCGCCCACCATGGGAGGCCAGCCTTGGCATGGGCGGTGGGCTATGCCCACCCTACAGGTTCAAGGTCTTAAGTAAGTGCCATTCGGGTCTGATCTTGCATTAGCACATTCGGTTCGAATGTGATTGTTCAGAGGTTGTATCGCAAGACCGGACTCTGGGATTGTGTTATGGGCTTTCCAGGTTTTTCAGACATCGGTTTGGCCGTGTTTGCGAGAAAATTGTTGTCGAAGGTAAGCCGGAATCGGGCGCAGCTGTCACCTGGGCGCGGACCTTTCGACAAAGGACGGTCGGGGTAGGCCGGCAATAGCAGAAAATATATCTGCCCCGGTTTTTCTGCGAGAGCGCTTAGTGCCGACTACCAACAAAAGCAACATGCCTCCTGAAAAAAGAAATGCAGCTTTTGGTAACGGAACTGGCGTGAAACTCAGATTATCAAAAGCAAAGTTTTCCGCAGCCGAACGATTGAAAGTAACAGATACTGAAGTGATGGGACCGTTCATGGCGCTATAGACAAACTTCGCTTCGCTGAACTGAAACGGGTTAGGGCCGTTGACCGTCGTTGGAACGGAAATGGCATCAATCAGTTGGGTATCGCTAAAGAGATTGACGAAATATCCTTCTGCAAGTGGCAAAGTTGTCGTAAGGCCAACATCAAAAGAGATCGAGTTAATCGGGGTCGCGAACTGCATTAGGAGTTTGCCACTGGTGGTCCCCACTGCCCAAGGCGCGCTCATCAGCGTCGTTTTACCAAAAGCCATTGCGCTGGTGCCAAAGAGTGCCACAGGAAAATTAGTACCTACACCATCAAAACGAAAAGTTACCCCTTTCACCGAGACACCATCCAGCGGCCTCTCGGACAGTTCATCGAAAGTTACGGTGGTAATAGTAGCCGCCTGAGATTGCAGGGCCGTCAACGCGAAAACCAAAGTTACAAAGATTCCCTTCATTTCGTGTATCCTCCTGACTATCGTTAAGAAATATAGAATGGAAAAGGTGACAGATATATTTTCTAGCTACTTCGAATTTCATTAATAGCAGAAAATAAATCTGCTCCAGTTTTGTTAGTGCAACATTCGTTCTGTAAATTCACCTGCTAATGAAATAGAAGCAAGTGAGTTTACAGATGGAGTGCGGCGGCTTGCCGCCGCTTTGCCCAAAGCGGGAGCTTGTTCCCGCACTCCAAGTCTTCTCAAAGTTCTTTCAGCGCAATGTAGGGTGGGCATCGCCCACCACACGCGGCGCCGATAGTCTCTGCTGGTGGGTGATGCTCACCCTACGCCTACGCCACCGCACTTCAAATTTCCTCAGCCCCAATCCAGCCGCTTGGTGAAGTTCGCGGTCTGCGGCCGTTCCTGATACCCGAGGGAGGGATAGAAACCGCGCTTGTACGATTCGCGCTCGCGGCCGTTGAGCACGCTGATGCGGAAGCAACGCTGCTTCACCGCCTCGCGCTCGATGGCGCCGATCAACGCCTTGCCCACCCCTTTGCCGCGCGCCTCCTCCACCACGAACACCTCGCTGATGAGCATTTCGCGCCCGGCGAACAGCAGGTAGACCACCATCTGGCCGTGGATGTAACCCACCACCTCGCCGTCCATCTCGGCCACCAGCAATAGGGCGCCGTCTTCGGTGATGAGGGTTTCGAGGCGTTGTTTGAGGGTGGTGCCGTCGGCCTGGAAGGCGGGGTTCCAGCCCAGCTCCCGATGCAGCTGCATCACGGCCGCGATGTCGCTTAAGCGCAAGGGGCGGATGGCGATGGCGTTGGCATTATCTGCCATGAGGTGCTCGGCTCTGTATGTGTTGCGGCGGGCGTACCAGTGCATCTTCCACTTCGTCGCGCTTTTTCTGGCCTACCAGTACGTTGATGAGTTCCAGGGCGAAGTCCATGGCCGTGCCCGGTCCGCGCGAGGTCAGCACTTTGCCGTCGGTGACGACACTGTTGTCCTCGAGATGAAAATCAGACTGCACGGTATTTTCCAGGGTGCCGGGATAGGCGGTGGCGCGCTTGCCGGTCAAGACGCCGGCCACCGCCAGCACCTTGGGTGCGGCGCAGATGGCGGCGACATATTTTTGCGCACGTGCCATGGTCTGTAGCAGTTGGATGATGCGCGGGTCTTTTTCCAGATTAGTTGCACCTGGTTGACCGCCTGGCAGAACGATCATGTCATAGTCGCGCTGGAGGGCCGCGTCCAGATCCATGTCCGGAACCACCACGGTGCCGCGGCTGCACGTCACCGGCCCGGGGGTGAGGCCGGCGCTCACGACTTCGATCTGGGCGCGCCGCAACAAATCGATGAGGGTGATGGCCTCCAGCTCTTCGCAGCCGGTGGCTAGTGGGATAAGGACGCTTGCCATGGGGCATCCTCCCGGTGGGTGAGTTCGAGCATGCTGCCGAGGGGGATGAGTTTGATGTGGAGTTCCGCCAGCAGGGGCAGCCACTGCTCCAGCACCGCCAGTGTCGTGGGATAGGGGTGGCCGATGCCGATGGCCGTGCCGTTTTTGCGCGCCACGCGGATCAGGGTTTTCAGTTGCTGCTCGATGGCGGCCACGCTCGGTTCGTTGTCGAGGAACACATCGCGGCTGAGGGCCGGCACGCCCATTTCGTGCGCCGTGCTCGCGGCGACACTCTCCGGATTGGTGCGCGAGTCAATGAAAAACAACTTGCCCCGTTGGTGGATGTCACGCATCAGCTCCGTCATGAACGCCGCATCCGCCGTGAGACGGCTGCCCATGTGGTTGTTGATGCCCACCACGTGGGGCACGCTGGCCAGGTCGTAATCCAGCATCTTGGCAAACTCCCGCTCGAACATGGTGGTGTCCAGCGTACCGGGTCCGGGTTCATGCTCGCTCAGGGCTTCCATGGGCAGGTGCAGCAGAACTTCTTTGTTCAGTCCAAACGCGGTATCGGCGATGTCCACGGCGTGGGAGGTATGCGGCAGAACCGCGCAGGCCACCGGCCCGGGAAGGCGGGCGGCGCGGTTGTCCGTGACGGCGTTGTTGCCGAGATCATCGATGATCAAGGCAATGTAAGCGACGCGGGGGGTGTCTGCTGCCGGCAGTGCGCTTGCCGACAGCAGATAAAGAATGAATGCGGTGCCGAGCGCGGCCCGTTTATGCATTAATTCTCCTGGGTCTTGAAGATCGTGATGCCCTTGAGCAGGTTGAGCGCTTCCTGCAATTGGTAGTCTTCGCCATTGGTCTCGAGCTTGACGCCATTCTTCTGCTTCTTGGGCTCGACCGCATCCTTGTGTTCAAGATGGCCCGCGAGGTCGGCTTCCTTCAGCATGTCATTGCTGTCTTTATCGCGCGTGGTCACCTTGGCCTCATCGGTGATGATGTCCGGGATGATGCCCGTGGCCTGTATCGAGCGGCCGCTGGGGGTGAAGTAACGCGCCGTGGTGATCTTGAGGGCGGCACCGTTGCTCATGGGGATGATGGTCTGTACCGAACCCTTGCCGAAGGTCTTGGTGCCCATGATGATGGCGCGCTTCTGATCCTGCAGCGCACCGGCCACGATCTCCGAGGCGGACGCCGAACCGCCGTTCACCAGCACCACCAGCGGCGCGCCGGACAGCAGGTCCGCAGGCGTGGCATTGGCCCGCAGCTGTGAGTCCGGCACGCGGCCTTCGGTGTAGACGATGAGTCCCTTGGTGATGAAGGCGTCGCTGACGGCGATGGCGGCATTCAGCACGCCGCCCGGATTGTTGCGCAGATCCAGCACCAGGCCTTTGAGGTCGCCCTTGTTCTGTAATTTGAGCTTGGCCAGGCCGTCCTTCAAGGCGTCACCGGTATTGGCCTGGAATTGGGTGATGCGCACATAACCAAAGCCGTTTTCCAGCATGCGGACCTTGACGCTCTGGATCTTGATGACGGAGCGGGTGAGGGTGAATTTAAGCGGCTTGGGATTGCCTTCGCGCACCACGGTGAGGGTGATGTCGCTGCCCGGTTTGCCGCGCATCATCTTCACCGCGTCGTTCAGGCTCATGCCTTTAACCGCCTTTTCGTCCAGGCGGATGATGAGGTCGCCGGTCTTGAGGCCGGCCTTGGCCGCCGGTGTGTCCTCGATGGGGGAGACCACTTTGACAAAGCCGTCTTCCATGGTGACCTCGATCCCGAGGCCGCCGAATTCACCCTCGGTGCCCACGCGCAGGTCCTTGAAGGCCTCCGCGTCCAGGTAGCTGGAGTGCGGATCGAGACCGGCGAGCATGCCCTGGATCGCGTCCTGCAGGAGTTTTTTGTCGGACACCGGCTCGACATAGTCGGATTTGATGCGACTGAAGACCTCCGTGAAGGTGCGCAGCTCGTTGATGGGCAGCGGACTGTCGACCGGCTCCACCGGCTTGGTGGCCTCCCGGCCTTGGACGGCGCGCTCCAGGCTGATGCCTACGCCGACAAAAATCCCCAGTAACAGGATCAGGACGTAACGGGTAATAGGCCTGGCTTTCAGGGAGGGTTGGGCGTGCTTCATGTTGGTAAAATCTCCAGAGTGTGATTTTTTATGTTGCCATTTGCCGTTCGTTAAATAGATAGGGGAAACCTCTAAAAATCGGATTTTTATGTAGGTTGGGTTATACCCAGAGGGCACACGAGCCGCGCTAGCGGCGAACCCAACAAAATCATACTGGACTTATGCCACCCTACCCTCAAGGGGGATACGCTGCGCTCGCGTGCCCTCTGAGTATAATCCACCCTACATTTCCGAATTTTTAAAGGTCCCCTAAGGGTTATCCCGGCGCGACAACCGTGTCCGTCCTGTGTCTCAGTCTAGCGTATTTTGCACCAATCCAGCGGATTGCGCGGTTCGCCGTCGTGGCGTATTTCGAAATATAGCCCGGTTTCCGATGGCCCGCCGGTGTTGCCGATACTGGCGATGGTCTGGCCCGCCTCCACCCAATCCCCTGCCTCTTTGTACAGGCTCTGGTTGTGGCCGTAAAGGGTCATATAACCGTCCCCGTGCTCCACTACCATTAATAGACCAAAGCCACGCAGCCAGTCGGCGTAGGCCACCCGGCCGCGGAACACCGAAACCACGTTCCGGCCCTCCGGCGCCGAGAGGAAGATACCGCGCCACTTAAGCTCGCCGGTGTTGCGTGGCGCGCCATAACGCGCCGAGATCGTACCTTTAACCGGCAGGGGGAGCTTGCCCTTATAGTCCGCAAACCGGCCGTCCAGGGACGGGAAGGGCGCATCGGACTCACTATCCTTAGAAGGGGGCCGTAGCGGGGGGTTGAGCTTGGCGGATCGCAGCTCATTGAGCAGGCGCACTAAGCGTTGTTCATCCCGTTGCAGACGGTCCTTTTCCTGAGACTGGTTTAACACCCGTCGGTTCACTTGCGCGAGCAATTGTTCCCGTTTGCGGCGCGACGCCTCCAGGGTCTGCTTTTTCTGCAGCTCATCCGCGCGCAGCGTAGTGAGTTCCTCGCGATGGGTACGGATCTGCTCTTGCAGCACCAGCAGCTGTCCGAGGGCCGTGCGCGCCGACTGGATACGGGCGGCGCGCGCCTGCTGCAGGTAGCGGTGATAAGTGAGGACGCGACTCACCTCGGCGGGGTTTTCCTGGTTGAGGAACAGCTTAAGGCTTTCCTGCTGCCCCAGGATATAGGCGGCACGTGCCTCGTTTTCCAGGTGATCGAGTTGGGTCTGTATCAGGCGGCGTTGCTGCGCGTCCTCTTTCTGCAGGCGGCCGAGGCGCGCGGTTTCGGAGCGCAGGCTGGCGTCCAGTTGTTTGAGATTCAGTAGGAGGCCGCCGATGTCCCGTTCGGTGTCGCGCAGTTCGTCCCGCAGGCTGTCACGCTCGCCGCGGGATGCGTTGAGATCCTTTTCCAGATCCTTGAGGTGGCCGCGCAGTGTCTGTAATTGTTCATTCGTATCGCCGTTTTTGGCCAGGGCCGGCGGGGGAAAGGCGGCGCCCAACCAAGCGGCGCTCAACAGCAGCAGCGTGGCGAACCCTACACCCCGGTGCGCTGGCTTGCCGACGGTGTCCGACGCCACGTCCCAGCCCCGGCCGGTTGCGCAGGCAGCTTGCGGCGTTGGCCTAGGTTTGATTGTCGGCGCCCAGTTCGATCAGGGTCCGTCCGCTCATTTCCGATGGAATGGGCAGGCCCATGAGATAAAGCATGGTCGGCGCCACGTCCTCGAGGGAACCGGTGGCGGCCACCTTGGCCGGGCGGCCGACATACACAAACGGCACGGGATTGGTGGTGTGCGCCGTGTGGGCCTGGGCCGTGTCATTGTCGAACATCTGTTCGGCGTTGCCGTGGTCCGCCGTGATGAGCAGCTCACCACTTGTGATCCGCAAGGCGTCGAGGATACGCTGGATGCAGGTGTCCAACGTCTCGATGGCGCGTACCGTGGCGTTGAAGTCACCGGTGTGACCGACCATGTCGGCATTGGCGAAGTTGCAGATGATGACGTCGTAGCCGCCGCCGCGGATCGCCTCGACGACTTTGTTGGCGACCTCCGGCGCGTTCATTTCCGGCTTCAGATTGTAGGTGGCCACGTCCGTGGGCGACGGCACCAGGATGCGATCCTCGCCGTCGTAGGGGGTTTCCACACCGCCGTTGAAGAAGAAGGTGACGTGGGCGTACTTCTCGGTTTCGGCGATGCGCAACTGGCGTTTGCCGAGGCTGGACAAGTACACGCCGAGCACATTGCGCAGACGTTCCGCCGGGAACGCCACGGGGATATGGAATTCCGACTGGTATTCCGTGAGGCTCACGAAGCGTCCGAGCTTGGGCCTGACCTCGCGCTCGAAGCCGTCGAAATTGTCCTCGATGAAGGGGCGCGTGATCTGACGCGCGCGGTCGGAGCGGAAATTCATGAATAGCACCACGTCCCCGTCCTGAATGTGCACCGGCTCGCTGCCGGTTGGGACGATCACCGTTGCCTTCACGAATTCATCGTTTTCTTCCCGCGCGTAGGCGGCTTCCAACGCCTCTTTGGCACTGGCGGCATAGTAACGTGCCTTGCCTTGGGTGATGAGATCGTAGGCAGCCTGGATGCGCGGCCAGCGATGGTCCCGGTCCATGGCGTAATAGCGGCCGATAATGGAGGCGAAGCGCCCGCCGCCCACGGCCTGGAATTTTTCCTCCATGGAAGAAAGCGAGGTGAGGGCGCTTTGCGGGGGGGTGTCGCGGCCATCCAGGAAGGCGTGCAGGTACACCTGTTTGGCGCCGCGCTTGACGGCCATTTCCACCATGGTGTGGATGTGTTCTTCGTGACTATGCACCCCACCCGGTGACAACAGGCCGAGGATGTGTACCGCCTTGTGCTGGTTGACCGCCAGGTCGACGGCGTCGGTCAGGGTTTTGTTGGTAAAAAAAGTGCCGGAGGCGATCGCCCGGTTGATGCGGGTATATTCCTGGTACACCACGCGTCCGGCCCCCAGATTCAAATGCCCGACCTCGGAATTGCCCATTTGTCGGGACGGCAGGCCGACGGCCGCCTCGGAGGCGCGAATCAAGGTATGGGGGTAATGGGACCACAAATAATCCCATGCGGGCTTTTTCGCGCTGAAAATCGCGTTATGTTCGGGGTTTTCGCTGTATCCCCACCCATCCAGGACGAGTAGGAGCAGGGGTTTGGGGGCTGACATGCCGGGTCTTTTACCTGATATGATTAATGGTCTTTCCAAATGGACTGATATTGTATAATGTTTCCGACTCAAAGACAGCTACCGACCGTGGTTAGGAATCCCCAACGTAAAGGAATACAGTCATGAGTTACTGCAAGGTTATGCCAGACACATTCGAACGATATGAGGCTATTACCATGAGCGCGACCGCCAACAGCGTTGTCCTGATCACTAATGAAGAAGACATCTACAACGCATCCCATTCCCTGAAAGCGATGGCACATCCATTACGGTTGAAGATACTCTGCCTTCTGGGGGCCACCACCGAGGTCAGCGTGCAGGATATCGTCGAACAGGTCGGCACCTCCCAGAGCAATATTTCGCAGCACCTGTCCATCCTGCGTGACAAGGGCATACTGATTTCACGCAAGGATGCCAACAAGGTCTATTACCGTATTGCCGAACCCAGCATCCTGCATCTCATCAGCGCCATGCGCTCGGCGTTTTGCAGTAATTTCAGTTCCTGAGGTTATGTCTCCGGCTTGTCAGGCGGGTGAGGCATAGTGGAGCTGAGTGGTTCCGCCGACAACCGGCCTCCCTTCAATCTCTATATATTATTGAGCACGCATGCAGTTCGTCATTCATAATTGGTATCTGTTTCTCGCCCTGGTGGTCATCGCCTACCTGTTGCTGTCCGGCCCCATTACCCGCTCTCTGCTGGGCATCAAAACCCTGCCGGTCACTCAGGCGGTGCAACTCATGAACAATGCGTCGGCGGTGGTGGTGGACGTGCGCGAGCCGGACGAGTTTCGCGCCGGGCATATCCCCAATGCCATCAATATCCCCCTCGGCAGCTTGACCGATCGGCTCAAGGAAATAGAAAAATATAAGACCACCCCAATATTGTTGAGTTGCCGCACCAGTCAACGTTCAGCGCGTGCGGCCACGCTGTTGAGCAAACAGGGATTTATCGCGGCACACATACTGGCCGGCGGCATTACCGCCTGGCAGGGCGCGAATCTCCCCATCAAGAAGTGAGCACGAGCCCGTCCATGTCCGAATCCGGTCCTAAGGTACGCATGTACAGCACCCATGTGTGTCCGTATTGCACCATGGCCGAACGGTTGCTGACGAAAAAAAACGTCCAGATCGACAAGATCTTCGTGGACGATGCCCCGGACCAGCGGGAGGAAATGATGCGCATTACGCAAAGAAGAACCGTACCGCAGATTTTCATCGGTGACCGGCACGTGGGCGGGTATACTGACCTCGCCGCCCTCGACCAAAGCGGCGAGTTGGATACTCTGCTCGGCCGATAAGTCTGACGCACTGGCCCATAGGGGAGGGTTACCGGGAACCAGCGTGTGTCGCATTCCTTATATATATTTATTAGATATTATTTTTGAGACCAGCCTCGACGCACCAGCGTGCACATTCATCAACGTTTAATCATATTGCCTCATAATAACTTTATTGAAGGTCATGGGTGATCATAAATGACAGAGCCACAACAAGAGCAAGCGCCGTCACTCAACATCGAGAAGGTGTATATAAAGGATATTTCCTACGAAGCCCCCAACACCCCGCAGGTGTTCCTGGAGCAGCGTGTGCCGGAAGTGGGTGTACAGCTGAATATCGCCCACAGCGCACTCGATCCGAAGGCGGGGTTGTACGAGGTCGTCTTGTCGGTCACGACGACCGCCAAGTTCGGCGACAAGAGTGTGTTCCTGGTGGAGGTGCAGCAGGCCGGCCTGTTCCGCGTGGTCGGGATACCAGCCAATGATCTCCCCATGGTGCTGGAGATCGGTTGCCCCAACATTCTTCTGCCGTTTGCACGGGAGGCGATCAACGACCTGGTGGGCAAGGGTGGCTTCCCGCAGTTGCTGATCAACCCGGTGAATTTCGACGGTCTGTTCCAACAGAAGCAGGCGGCGACGTCACAGACGAATCATTGAGCTGCGCTTGGCCCATGTTGCGCCCCGGGTGTATAACTCTTCCGCCGGGGTTGCGGTAATATCTATCGATGTCTATCCAGCCTAAGTCCACGATCGCCGTGCTCGGGGCCGGTTCCTGGGGCACGGCGCTGGCCGTGTTGCTGGCGCGTAACGGCCACGCCGTGGTGTTGTGGGGGCATGACGCGGCGCACATGGCGCGTGTCGCCCACGACCGCAGTAACAGCGTTTTTCTACCCGGTATCACCTTCCCGGATAATCTCAGTGTCAGCGATGACCTCACCGCTCTCGCTCGCGCGACCCGACATTTCCTGTTGGTGGTGCCTAGCCACGCCTTTCGGGCTGTACTGACGGCGTTGCGACCGCACCTGTCCGGTGAGGCCGTGGTGGCCTGGGCCACCAAAGGTCTGGATGCGGGCAGTGGCAAACTGCTCAGCCAAGTGGGGGATGAGATCCTCGGCAGCACAGTGGCCTCGGGTATCGTGTCCGGCCCGACCTTCGCCAAGGAAGTGGCGAAGGGTCTGCCCACGGCGGTGACCGTGGCCTCCGCCGATCCGGCGGTGGCCGAGGGCATCGCCCAGTGGTTGCGCAATGATCGGGTGCGGGTTTATACCAGTGTGGATCGCGTCGGCGTGGAGTTGGGGGGCGCTGTGAAGAACATCATGGCCATCGCCACGGGCATCAGCGATGGCCTCGGCTTCGGTGCCAATGCGCGCGCGGCGCTGATTACCCGCGGTTTGGCGGAGATGCAACGTCTGGGCGCGGCCCTGGGCGGCCGGCCGGAAACCTTCATGGGCCTCGCGGGTCTCGGCGATCTGGTGCTGACCTGCACCGACGATCAGTCGCGCAACCGCCGGGTCGGCCTGGCCCTGGGTAAAGGTCGTCCACTGAAGTTGGCCCTGGCGGACCTCGGACAAGTGGCCGAAGGCGTGGTGACGGCGCGGGAGGTGCAGGCCCTGGCGCAGCGGCTGAAGGTCGATATGCCCATCACGGAACAGGTGTACCGGGTGTTGTGGGAGTCGCTTGCTCCGCAAGCGGCGGTGGAGGCCCTGCTGCGAAGAGAGCCAAGGCAGGAATAGCCTAGGCATCCCGAGTAGGGTGGGTTTTGCCCACCGCCGGGTTTAGTCCCTTCCCCCTTTTAGGGGGAAGGTTAGGATGGGGGTGCGGAGTCGAATTAACCACACAGGCCGGATACAACCCTGCCCGTTTTATTTTTATTGTGAGACGGGACCCTGCCCACTATCCGCCAGAAAGCGCTTTGTAGTGGTCGCCCCATAATTAATCTTTCCGGCTATCGTCCAGCGCCATACCCCCATCCCATCCTTCCCCCTGAAAGGGGGAAGGGGTTGCCAGCGCAGGTTCGCCAATTGAATTTTACATTTGTACTGTGTGTAAGGAGGATTCGGAGACACAAGGGAAGCGAATCCACCAAGACCGCACTATGCCCCTCACCGCTAAAGAGGATTCGGCGCTGGTGCGCCATCATCCATCCTTAGGACGACCGGGACGTCTCGACGGACCCCACAAATCCCAGTTGCCGCCAGGCCTCGTACACCGCGATGGCCACACTGTTTGATAGATTAAGGCTGCGATTGTCCGGCCGCATGGGCAGGGTCAGGCGCTGTGTTTCCGGCAGGCTCTCTAAAATTTCCTTGGGCAGGCCCCGGGTCTCCGGGCCGAACAGCAGGGCATCGTCTTCCTGGTAGGCCATTTCCGTATATCGCCGTTGCCCGCGGGTGGAGAAGGCAAGCAGTCTTGTCGGTGCGACGGCATGCTGAAAGCTTTCCATGTTTTCGTAGGTACGCACATCGGCCCATTCGTGGTAATCCAGTCCGGCGCGCCGCAGTTGCCGGTCTTCCAGGTCAAAGCCCAAGGGGCGGATCAGATGCAGCCGCGCGCCGGTATTGGCGCACAGGCGGATGATATTGCCCGTGTTGGGCGGGATTTCTGGTTGAAACAGCACGACGTGGAGCATAGTTCTAGCGCCGGCCGCTTACGAAAACCTGCGGACCAGTGGATGCCCTGGCCCGCATTTTGCTACCAATATGTAGCATTTTCCTATTCCTTATCTAAAGTTAGCTACAGGTCCGGAGAGTTTATATTGAGTATGCTACACCCCGCGAGGAGCACGTCATGTCCGTGACGAACGTCAAACCGAAAAAAATTCGCATTGGCGACCTGCTGATCGAGCATCAGGTGATTTCCCCGGAACAGCTCACCACCGCCCTGGCCGACCAGAAAACGACCGGCCGCAAGCTGGGCCGGGTGTTGATCGAGAGCGGTTATGTCACCGAAGACCAGATGCTGGATTTTCTCGCCCGCCAGTTGAACATTCCTTATATCGATCTCAAGCGCTACAACCTGAAGGCTGAGGTGGTGCAATTGATCCCGGAAGTGCAGGCGCGCCGCTTCCGCGCCCTGGCCCTGGAGGATACGCGCGACGGTCTGCTTATCGGCATGGCCGACCCGACCGATATCTTTGCCTACGATGAGTTGGCGCGCGTGGCGCGTAAGCCGCTGCGCCTGGCCGTGGTGCGCGAGTCCGATCTGCTCAAGACCGTCGACATCATGTACCGGCGCACCGCCGAGATCAGCGGCCTGGCCCAGGAATTGGGTCAGGAGATGCAGGCCTACGACGTGGACATCGGCCAGCTGGCCGCCACTGCGGGGCTGACCGATGCGCCGGTGGTAAAGCTGTTGCAGACTGTGTTTGAAGACGCGGTGCAGGTGAACGCCTCGGACATTCATATTGAGCCGGATGAAAAGGAGTTGCGCATCCGCTTCCGCCTGGACGGGGTGTTGCGTGTCCAGACCACCGGCGAGCGGCGTATCGCCAGTGCCTTGTTGTCCCGTTTGAAACTCATGGCGGGCCTGGATATTTCCGAGAAACGTCTACCCCAGGACGGCCGCTTTAACATACGCGTGCGTGACAAGAGCGTCGACGTGCGTCTGTCCACCCTGCCGGTGCAGCACGGCGAGTCGGCGGTGATGCGCCTGCTTAATCAGTCGAGCGGCATGTTGCAACTGGAGTCTGTCGGCATGCCGGCCGATATGCTGGCGCGCTTCCGTGCCCAAATCCACAGCCCGCATGGCATGGTGCTGGTGACGGGACCCACCGGCAGCGGTAAGACCACGACACTGTACGGGGCGCTGCAGGAACTGAACAAGCCGGCCTCCAAGATCATCACCGTGGAAGACCCGGTGGAATATCGCCTGCCGGGCATCAACCAAGTGCAGGTCAATACCAAGATCGACCTTACCTTCTCACGTGTACTGCGCTCGGTATTGCGCCAGGACCCGGACATTATCCTGGTGGGTGAGATGCGCGATCAGGAAACCGCCGAGATCGGTCTGCGCGCTGCCATGACCGGACACTTGGTGTTGTCGACATTGCACACCAACGACGCGATCTCCACCGCCTCGCGCCTCATCGACATGGGTGCGCCGCCTTTTCTGATCGCCGCCAGCCTGCGCGGTATTCTCGCCCAGCGCTTGGTACGCAAGATCTGTGAGAGCTGCTCCGAGCCGCATGAGATCGAACCGGCGATGCGTGAAGTGGTGGTGGAGGAGTTGGGCGAACGCGGCCACTGCGTGCAGTTCCAGCGCGGTCGCGGTTGCACTTACTGCAACAATTCCGGTTACCGGGGACGCGTCGGCGTCTATGAATTGCTCGATATGGACGAGCGTTGTTTGCGCGCCCTGCACCACGGCGATTCCATCGCCTTTGGCGAGGCCGCGCGCGCGCAGCCGGGTTACCGCAGCCTGCGCCAGAGTGCCATCGAACTGGCCTCGCGCGGATTGACCACCATGGATCAGGTGATGCGCGCCACCTTCGGCATGGAGTTTTAAGGAGTGCCGGTTTTCAAATATACCGGACGCGACCGTCAGCGCGATGCGGTGGTGGGACATCTGGAGGCCGCGACTGTTTACGCGGCGGCCAATCTGCTGACCACGCAGGGCATAACACCCATCGATATCCAGCAGACCGACAATGTACCGACCCAGGCGACCCTGCAATCCACCAAGGATACCAGCGTCGACATCAATGCAACGCTGAAACAACTGCTGGCGAATCTCAACAAAGGTCAGGTGGAGTTGCTCGACCTGATTTTTTTCTCGCGCCAGATGTATACGCTGCTCAAGGCCGGTGTGCCGATACTCAAGGCGTTGCAGGGGCTGCGGGAAACCACCAGTAACCGCGCGCTCGGCGAGATCATCGAGCATCTCAGCAGTTCACTCGACTCCGGCCTCGACCTCACCAGCGCCTTCCGCCGCCACCCCAAGGTATTCTCGACGCTGTTTGTCAGCATGGTGCAGGTGGGCGAGTCCACCGGCAACCTGCCCGAGGCGTTTTTGCAATTGGCCCTCTATCTGGAGCGCGAGAAGAATACCCGCGACCGCATCAAGCAGGCGGTGCGTTATCCGATTTTTGTCCTCATCGCCATCGCCATCGCCATGGCGATCATCAACCTGTTTGTGATACCGGCCTTTGCCTCGGTGTTCGCCAGCTTCAAGGCGGAACTGCCGTGGGCCACCAAGATACTGATCGCGACGTCAAAATTTACACTGGCTTATTGGCATGTGAGTCTGCTGGCGTTGGCGGCGCTGGCGTTGGCGGCGCGCTCCTATGTCAATACGCCGAAGGGGCGCTACGTGTGGCATCGCAACAAACTGCGCCTGCCCCTGGTGGGCAAGTTGATCTACCAGGCATCGATGTCGCGTTTCTCCCGCTCCCTGGCGGTTACCCTCAAGGCCGGCGTGCCGCTGGTGGAGGGCATGGGCGTGGTGAGCCGTGCGGTGGACAACGATTACATTGCCGAACGCATCATCGAGATGCGCGCAGGCGTGGAGCGCGGCGAGTCCATGACGCGCACCGCCCATGCCACTGGGCTGTTTCCCCCCATGGTCCTGCAGATGATCGCCGTGGGCGAGGAGACCGGCACCGTGGACGAGCTGTTGAAGGAGGTGGCGGAGTTTTACGACGGCGAGGTGGATTACAACCT
>JAYUFH010000048.1:0-2789 GCA_043738765.1 Pseudomonadota bacterium
TCCGCGTTATTACCAGCGCCTCAATGCGCACGATCAGGTGGCCAAAGACGGCACGCCCCGCGAAGACAGTTGCCGCATCTGCCATAGCGATGCAAAAGAGTTAAAGGGCGCGCATGCGATCGAGGATGTCGGCTTTAACGATCCGCGCGACCTGTCAAACATGTGTACTGGCTGTCACGTCTGGATACCGCACCCGGGTTCGTTTTCCTTCCGTGGAAATGGCCAGCCCAATCACCTGGTCGTACCGTCGCCCGGCATAGCCCGACAGATGCAGCGTGTGCAGAAAAAAAACGATGTACGGCTGCCGCTGGAACCCGGAACGGGGAAGGTATTTTGTGGGACTTGCCATAATCCGCACGCCAAGGGCGTGCCGATGGATGCCGCTGCGTCCAAGGGCGCGGACGCGCCCAAGCGGCTGCGCGTGCCCGAAATTTGTGTGGTTTGCCATGACAAGTAAGTGTTAGCTATGTGCCGGGCGCTGTGGCCGACCGATCCTCAGGAGGTGGGCGTGAAACGAATACTAAGAACGTTTCTGTTGGTGCTGACGGTTTTTGCGTCTCTCGGTGTGGATTCCGTGGCGTGGGGTTTCGAGGATGACGAAGGCTGTCTGCTGTGCCACAAATATCCGCGCATGGGTCGCATCACCGAAGACGGCGTCCTGCGCTCGTATTACATCATGCCAGATGTCTATGGAAGAACGGTGCACCGCAATGTGCCGTGCAGGGATTGCCATACTTATATCAACGAACTGCCGCACAAGCCCGTCAAGGAAGGGGTGAGCTGCAACATCGAATGCCATTCGATAAAAAATCCGGCGACCGGCAAGCAGTTCAGCCACCGGCCTATCTACAATGCCTATCGCAAGAGCGTGCACGGACGCGACAAGCTCGCCAGCGGTACCGATGGCGATAAACCCTACTGCGTGACATGTCATACCAACCCCCTGTACAACGCCGCGGAATTGACAGCACCGGCGCATATCGTCGACCGTTGCACGGTGTGTCACGAAGACCGTAACTTTACGACCCGCTGGTATAACCATACCAGTCGGCGCATTCGTGAGGTTCGGCGCACGCCGCAGGAAATCGTTGCGCTATGTTCGACTTGCCACGGCGATAAGAAGGTCGTCGAGCGGCATATGCAGCGGGCCAAGGCCGAAGGGCGCGAGCTCGGGCGCAAGTTCGCTTATGCGGTCGATTCCTATGAGGAAAGCTTCCATGGCAAGATGACGCGCTACGGGTTCACCGCCGCCGCCAACTGCCTGGATTGCCATGCCGACAGCGCGAATTATTATATGAGTGTGCACGAGATCCGGCCGTCGCGCGACCCGCAGTCACCGGTAAACAAGGACAATCGGGTGGAGACATGCAAGCGCTGTCACACCTACGCCGACAAGAATTATGCCCAGCTCGATCCGCACCCCACGAGTGAACGTAGCGATAATCCGTTTCGCTTCTATGCCGAGGCCACTTACAACATCATCGGTAATGTGGTGATCGTAGGATTGGTGGGTATTTCGCTGTTCGAGACGTTCGGGCGCCGGCGCGACGGTGTCGCCTGGCGGCTGCGCTTTGGTTCTTCCTGGCGGCGTAAGAGCAAACGTGGGCGGGACCGCGTCGTCTGATGGCGTTGGTTTTGTCAATAATAGTGCAAGCAGAGAGGCAATGACATGAAGTTATCCAACGAGGCACGTGACGTCCTTGAGACTTCCATGCGTCAGAACAAGGTGAGTGCGCAGGCACGGGACGATATCGATGCGCTGGTGGCATCCCTACCGGACGACCGGGTGCTGCTGTACAAGAATGTGGTGTCCAATCCGATCGGCGATCTGTACCGTTACTCGATACACATCCGTATTCAGCACATGCTTATCTTTGTCACGTTTCTAACGCTGGCGTTTACCGGCCTGCCTATTCATTTCGTCGAGTCGTTCTGGGCAGAGCCGTTCAACTCGATGCTGGGCGGCGTGTCGGTGACGCGCATCCTTCACCGTACCATTGCAGTCGTCATGATATTTTCCATGATCTACCACTTATTCACCATAACGTTTGGCAGCCTGGCGCGCATCCGCGCCGGCAGGTTCGACATCCGCCGGACCATTATCCCGCTGTTCAAGGACGTGCGTGATTTCCGTGAAGATATGCTGTACTTCGCCGGTAAAACCGGGCAGCGACCGGCGATGGATAAATTCAACTATAAGTCGAAGATCCACTATTTCGCCGCTGCCTTCGGAAACATGGTCATGATAGTGTCGGGCTCGTCGTTTCTTTTCCCCGAACTCTGGGCGGCGATACTTCCCGCCGGCATTGTCGCACACTGGCAGGAGCTGATGCGGTTGTCGCATCCACACGAGGCGCTGCTCGCGCTCCTCGTCATTGCCTTTTGGCATTGGTACAGCGTACATCTGGCGCCGGGGCGTTTCCCGATGCAGTGGACCTTCCTGACCGGCAAGATCACCCGCGAGCTGCAGATCGAAGAGCACTTCCTCGAATATCTCCGCTGCCTGGTTGAGATACCCGAGGAGCGTAAATTGTTGCGCGCCATGCTGGAAAGCCGGGAGCTGATCGCCGACGACGCATCACCTGCCGGCGGGCGGATGCAGCCCGATGGTGGTGGCTAGTTATGATGCAGCCATTGACACCGTTACAGAAGCTCATCGCTTACGCGTCGCTCGTGTTTGTTCTGGTGTGCACGGTGTTTGGCGTGTTCGTCATCTGGCTGCTACTTACTGAATCGCATGTGTAGCCATTAAGGAACGTCTATGCAAACTGTGGCCCCGATAAGCACCG
>JAYUFH010000049.1:0-7319 GCA_043738765.1 Pseudomonadota bacterium
GCGGTATAAAAATATCGGTGAACGACAGCAGTTGTAGGGTGGGCATCGCCCACCGGCGGGGCATCCAGCGACTCTGCTGGTGGGCGATGCCCACCCTACCGGTGCGAGGTCTTAAGTAAGTGCCATTCGGTGATAGATCTTATTCTGATTTACCTTGTTCGCAAGATACGCTTGAAGGAACCTCCAAAAATGGGGTTTTTAGAGGTTCCCTTGGGTCTTTCCCTGGGCGGCCTGGCTCACTGTATAAACTCATCGCCCAGGACATCAGCCTTCCTCCGCATAACCCTTGATGATATAGCCGCCAGACTTCTCGTCGAGCTCCAGCGTCAGGAGCTTGCGTGCCTGTGCCGCTTCCAGCAGTTGTCCGAAGGTGCGAAAGCCATGGTAGCTCTCGCTGAAACCGGGCTGGCGTCGTTTCAGCGCCTGCTTGACCATGGATCCCCACACCTTCTCCTCGTCACCGCGTTCCTCGAGCAGGTCTTGCACCGTTTCCATTACCAGGTCGATGGCCGCCTGTTGCTTGTCATCGCCAGGGGTCACTGACTTTTGCGCACCTTTTCCAACCGCGGGCTTGCGCACCGCGCGCTGGGGTCTTTTGCCCGCTTCGCGCACCAGGTCGTCGTAGAAAATGAATTCATCGCAATTGGCGATCAGCAGGTCCGAGGTGGAGTTCTTGACGCCGACGCCAATCACTATCTTGTTGTTCTCGCGCAGCTTGCTGACGAGCGGGGAAAAATCGGAGTCGCCGCTGATGATCACAAAGGTGTCGACGTGTAACTTGGTGTAACACAGGTCCAGGGCATCGACGACCATACGGATGTCGGCCGAATTCTTGCCGGATTGGCGCACATGTGGAATTTCGATCAATTCAAAGGCGGCCTCGTGCATGCCGGCCTTGAATTCCTTATAGCGTTCCCAATCGCAATAGGCCTTCTTCACGACGATGCTGCCCTTGAGGAGCAAGCGCTCCAATACCTTTTTGATGTCGAACGCGGTGTACTTGGCATCGCGCACACCCAATGCGACATTCTCGAAATCACAGTACAGGGCCATGTTCTGGGTTGTTGGTTTTCCGCTCATGTCGGCTCCGTCTAAGTGTAAGATAGATATCGTTGCATTCCGTGACCATGGTAACGAAAAATGGCTTCGGCGCCCATTTTTTATCTACTGACTTGCTGAGTGCAAAGTTCGGCCACCCGGAACTGCTTGCGGCCTATGGTGCCGATTCGCCACCGCTGTTTGCGCTCACGCCCAACGAGCGATTACGCGCACTCAAGGATCTATACCGCCATCAAACCCGGTCCAGGCTGGACGACCATCAGCTTGATCAGGAAACGGACGGACACCAAGGAGAACGGGCAAGCACGAGTGGGTAACTGAAACGGCGGGAAAAAATCCTAAGAACGGCTCTGCTGGATTTCTGAATGCAGGTTTGCATCGTGGGGCAACACCACAACAATTAAAAGGGATCGGAGACATCTTTCCGTAGGATCCGGCCGCATGGATCATGCCATGGAGAAAAATACCGGAGCCTCCGACCCCTGATAATTATTTTACGTCATCAAAGCATGCCCTTGATCTTCTTCAGCGCCTGTATTTTGGCGACTTTCTTCGCGGGTCGCGCCTTGAAGACCATCTCTTCTCCGGTGAACGGATTGATTCCCTTGCGTGACTTGCGCGCAGGCTTGGTGATCACCTTGATCTTCAACATGCCCGGCAGCATGAACACGCCGGGTCCGCGCTTTCCGATCTGCTTGCCAATGATGTCATTCAGACTTTCCAGAACCGCATTCACTTCCTTTCTCTTCAACTCGGTGGTTGCAATGATGGCGTCGAGGAGTTGGGATTTATTTAACGGCTTGTTAGCAGCGGGTTTCTTGGCAGTCTTCTTGGCGGTCTTCTTTGTGGCCATGGGTCTCTCCAGATAGGTTGTCGCGATATGTGGCTCGCACGATCAGGGTAGTCACCCCGATCCGCAGCGGCATTCTACCTTATTCTGCGCAGCAATATCGATTATTAGCCTGATTAATGCGTCGCTCGCTTCATCGATCAGGCGGGGCCGGTCTGCCCTGTCCGCTCCATTGCGTTGGTGACGGCGCGTCGAGGGAATTTGTCGAACGCCTTCAGTCCCGGCGCTTGCCGCCGCCGAGCAGCGCGGGCACCTCTGCAGCGCGACGCACCCGGGTATTACGCTCGGGCGATGTCGGACGCCCGTGCGTAACCGGCTGGCTGGGCTTGGCGTGTGTATCGCGGCCGCGCACATTGCCATCACGGTCTTGCGGGGGACGCTTATTTCCATCTGCTTCTCCCTGGTCAGAGGGCCCGCGCGCGCGCTGGCTTGAGGCGGCGCGGGTGTTCGCCGGCGGGCGCTGCCCACGAGGCCGGTCTGCGCTGCCGGGCCTGGCAGAGGGTTTTGCACCGGCGGGGCGGGCGTGCGGTTTCCCGCCACCACGCTGGCCGCGGCCGTTGGCTATCGGTTCGGCCTTGATCGTCGGATTCGGCTCATAACCCGGAATCATGACTTTTGGAATCTCACGACTGAGCAGGCGCTCGATGTCGCGCAACAGCGCATTCTCGTCCACACACACCAGTGACAACGCCTCACCCTCGTTGCCGGCCCGGCCGGTGCGTCCGATACGGTGCACATAGTCCTCCGGCACATTCGGCAGCTCGAAGTTCACCACGTGCGGCAGCTGGTCGATGTCGAGGCCGCGCGCGGCGATGTCGGTGGCCACCAGCACCCGCACCACGCCCTGTTTAAACTCCGCCAGTGCCCGGGTGCGTGCACCCTGGCTCTTGTTGCCATGGATGGCCGTGGCGCTGATGCCGTCTTTCCCCAACTGCTCGGCAAGGCGGTTGGCGCCGTGTTTGGTGCGGGTAAACACCAGCACCTGCTTCCAATTATTGGAGCCGATGAGGAAGGACAACAGCTCGCGCTTGCGTTCGCGGTCCACGGGGTGGGCCACCTGCGACACGAGCTCGGCGGTGATGTTGCGGCGCGCCACCTCGATCAGCACGGGCGCATTCAATAGACCATCGACAAGCTGCTTGATCTCATCGGAGAACGTAGCGGAGAACAGCAGGTTCTGCCGGCCCTTGGGCAACAGCGCCAGGACCTTGCGGATATCGCGGATGAAACCCATGTCCAGCATGCGATCGGCCTCGTCCAGCACCAGGATTTCCACGTGTGACAGGTCCAGCGTCCGCTGCCCGATATGGTCCAGCAAGCGCCCGGGTGTCGCCACGAGAATGTCTACACCCCGACGCAGGGTGTCGATCTGCGGATTGATGCTGACGCCGCCGAAGACCACGGTGGATTTGAGCGGCAGAAATTTTCCATAAGTACGCACGCTCTCCTCCACTTGTGCCGCGAGTTCGCGTGTCGGCGTGAGGATGAGGGCGCGTATCGGGCGCTTGGCGTTGGAGGCGGATTGCGCCGGTGTTGTAGCACTCAAGCGCTGCAACAAGGGCAAGGTAAAACCAGCGGTCTTGCCGGTGCCGGTTTGGGCGCCCGCCAGGATGTCGCGACCCTCGAGGATGACGGGAATGGCCTTGAGCTGTATGGGGGTGGGTTCGCCATAGCCTTTTTCGGACACGGCGCGCAGAAGTTCGGCCGACAGGCCGAGGCTGGAAAATGACATGCTGATATAACTCCTGGATGGCCTACCCGAAACACAGGGTCTTGGGCCGGTCTAGGCGCTACCTGATGGGGTTGAAGGTGTTCGAGGTTTACCGCAGAGGGATTACCGCGAAAGCATCGCGTGCAGACCGGAGTGCACCGCGATGACCGCTACTATACCAGAAGTAACAGAAAATGCAGACTAATCCGCTGGGCACCCGACGGACTGGAATCCAAGCCAATCCGGGGCACTGCCCGGCCCACGAATGTTCGCGTTTCCCTCAAGCGTGGGATACACTAATCAGCGGTTGCAAAGGTCCAGGTTATTGACGAAGTCCCCTTCCGGTATATTCCGCAAATCACCTTCCCTCGTCTGCAATCGGCTACAACATTAACAACACATAATATTTTTGGAGGAAAAGACATGTCGACTGGTACTGTTAAATGGTTCAACGAAGCCAAGGGTTTTGGCTTTATCACCCCTTCCGATGGCAGCGCCGATCTGTTCGTGCACTTCTCAGCCATCACTGGCAATGGCTTTAAGACCCTGGCCGAAGGCCAGGCAGTGAGCTTTCAGGTGGAAAAAGGCCCCAAAGGTCTGCAGGCGACGCAGGTTGCGCCCGCCTGATGGGGCAAACCCAACCCCGCCATCCGTTGGCGGGGTTTTCCTCCAGCGCCATCCTGCCTCACCTCAATCCAGCGAGGAACCGAACTTGAAAAAAATGTTTATCGGTAACCTGCCCGAAGATGCCACCGAGGCATCGGTCACCGCGTTGTTCTCCGCCTTCGGCACAGTGCGCTCCATCCGCCTGACTGCGGATGTCTTCTCGGGTAAATGCAAAGGGTTTGGTTTTATCGAAATGGAAGGCCACGAGGCGCGCGCAGCCATGGCCGGACTTGACGGCAAAAGCGTTGGCAATAAACCACTGCGCGTTAAGTTCGAAGACGACCGCGGCGCACGCGGGCGCGGACGCCGTTAAACCACCGGCCGAGGCCGGCTACCGCTAAGCGACGCTGCCGAAACCCTTATCCGTGGCGCCCGCGGGTGCCTTAAGCCCCGCCAGTCGGCAACCCTGCGCCACCGGCCCTTGCGGCCACAGTTGATACAGGTATTTAATACCGCCCTCGTAGTGAAATCTTTCATCCAGGGCATCGTGCAACTCCCTCAGGTGTACCCCCGTCACGCTGTGTCGGACCCAATAAGCCTGCAACGCGCGTATCACGTCCCAGTGTTCCTCGGTCACGGCCAAACCTTCCTGCTTGGAGAGATGGCGTGCCACGGCTGAGGTCCAGCCATCCGGTGCATGGGGAAAATTGGGATCCCTGTAGGATTTGCCTTGTGCGTCTTCCAATATGGATTCGAGTAGACTCATGCTATTACCCTCCGGTTGTCGTCCTGACTGCTGTATTGGACATCACGTCTTGAAGGGAGTGCGGCGGCTCGCCATCGCGTTAGCCATGACGAGATGCAGTTCCCGCACGCCGGACTACGCATTGATACCTCTACGGCGGGCACCGCGTCTTGATGGGTGTCAAGTTTTGTCAGGAAAAACGCCAGGGGGCGCGGCGGTGCACTGTCGCACTCCCTGGCAGGTGCGGGCTGACTGGCCGGTTAATGCTTTCCCGGCGCCAACTTGACGCCGCGCCGTTCATAAACAATGTAAGCCTGCAATGCCACCATTTTTGGATCGTCCGCGGCGAGGTCCTTGCCGTCCAGGGGATTACGGATGCACCAGTTGATCATCTCCCAAATGGGCACGACTTTGCCTAACTGTGTCTGAAATTTCGGATAGGTCTCCGGGTGGGTATTGGCGGCGTTCGGGTGACACTGGGCACAGGCGACACCATTGGTGCCCAGGACCGGATCGGTCCAGAGCGAACGACCCTGTTTCACCACGTTCATATACTGCCCCTCCCAGCGCTGTAAATCCGTCTGGGTGAATTCATCGGCGGTTACCGGCAACACGGCGCTACAGCCCGCCAGGGCCAGGACCAACGCACTGATCTTCTTATTACGCATCGTCATGGGTTTCTCCTTAGTCCTTTAATAGTGGGTCTGGGGCGGTATGCGCTTATCCAACGCCTGATACTCCTGATCTTCCGGCTGGCCGGTCTTGGTATTGAATGCCACCGTGCGCGCCGTGTTGCTGTAGAGGTTGAAATGCACATCCACCTTGCCGTTCGCCACGTTGATAAATTGCCAACCGGTGGCGTCCCGCTCGAAGAACGGATCGGCGCGGTTCATCTCCACGGTGAGCTTGGGCAGCAGCTGCGTGGCCTGGGCATAGGTGGATGGATAGGGCCAGGGCCAGGCAGTGGCCATGACGGAATTGAAGGTGATATTACCAATCTGGTTGTATTGGATCTGATGCACGTGACCGTACAACACGTTCACCTTTTTGAAAGGTTGCAACAGCGCCTGCACCTGCTCGGCGTCTTCCGTCCAGAAATTCCAGCCCTTGTAGATCTTCTGCAGGGGCGAGTGGGACAGCACCACCAGGGGCGTGTCCGTGCTCACCTTGCTCAGATCCTGTTTCAGCCATTCGCGCTGCTTGTCACCCACCATGAAGGGCGAGCCATTGGGGTTGTCGAGATCGGCCATCTCCAGCATGCGTTGTTTCGCCGAGGGCCAGCGGTTGAAGGTCCAGTCGTCATACGTGAGGATGCTGTTCAACACCACGAAGTGCACGCCCTTGTGATCGAAACTGTAATACTGCGGGCCAAACATTTTCTCCCAATATTTCCCCAGGTCCAGGTAGTAATCGTGCTCACCCATGACGTGATGCACCTTGCCGTGCAGGCCGGACAGTATCTCCGCTCCGTGGTCGAGCTCCGCCTGTGAACCCAGTTGGGCGAGGTCGCCGCCGAAGAGGATGAAATCCGGTTTCGGTTCCAACAGATTGGTCTCGGCCACGGCGCGCAGCAGGCCACGGTCCCAGTTGCGCACGAACGTGTTGCCCTTGATCTGCTGGATGTGGGCATCGGAGATATAGGCGAAGGTGAAATTCTGCGCGCTGTCGGCAAACGCCAACTCCACGATGCTCATGGGCAACGCACTGGCTGCCACCAAAGCGCCGGCGTTTTTGAGGAAATCACGACGGTTGATGGGATTACTCATGGCGCTTCTCCTTGTTCAGGCTGTTGGCGGTTTTGACGTATTGCGGGCTGGTCAGTGCCTCCAGGAACGCCACCAGGTCGGACACCTGCCGATCGCTCAACTCCAGGGGCCGGATACCGCCACTGAGGTAGTCATTAACGCGCTCGCCCTTTTTCGTCACGCCGCCGTTGTTGTAGTGCACGACTACATCCTTGAGGGTCTTCAGGCTGCCATCGTGCATGTAAGGCGCGGTCATGGCGATGTTGCGCAGCGTAGAGGTTTTGAAAGAACCCATTTCATCGATGCTGTCTGTCACGGCAAAGCGACCCAGCTCGGAGGTCTTTTTGTCCGACAACACGGCCTTGTCCACGTCCGCGCCCCGGGCCTTGGCCTTGAGAAACTCGCTCGCCAGGCGCGGTACGTCCTTCTGTATCCCATTGATGCCGACACCGATGTTATGAAAACGGTTATCGGTAAACAGCGCCTGATCCTGCTCGATGACATGACAGGACACGCAGCGCCCCTGGCCGAGAAATACCTGCAGGCCGCGGACCTGGGCCGCGGACAGGGCACGCTTGTCACCACCGAAGTAGTAACGGTCGA
>JAYUFH010000050.1:0-7288 GCA_043738765.1 Pseudomonadota bacterium
CGCCAGGCCCCTTGGGGCAAACGCAGGAGCAGTTTCCGGTGCATTGCCCACCGTGCGGGGCATCGATCACCTTCCGCTGGTGGGCGATGCCCACCCTACCAATGCGGCGATCATCGCGGACTTAAGGATAAAATTGTGTTGCGCGCAGGTGGACAGAATTTTGTGCCAGGTGCCTTGGCGGGTGAACCGCAATACCGGCTTATTTCGCCGGTTTTTTCGCAACGACGCGACGCGCGGCAGGCTTGGTCTTCTTCGCCTGTTCGGCGCGGGACAGGAGTTGCTCCAGGTCCTCGCCCTTGCGAAACTGAATCGCGCCGATGGCGACATTCATTTTGATCTTCTTGTCCCCCTGACCTAGCTCCCTGGCATCCACTGCGGTGCGCACACGGTCGGCGATCATGTTGGCGTCCTTGAGCTTGGTGTGCGGCAGCACCACGAGGAACTCTTCGTTGTCGTAGCGCCCGGCCTTGTCCGGCATGCGCAGGGTGTCGTAAAACACCTCCGCCATGGACTGCAACAGCTTTTCGCCACCGCGCGGTGCCAGATCGTCACTGCTTTTCTTGAAGTCTGCCACCTGCACCAGGGCGACGGACAAGGGGGTATTGTAGCGCTCCGCCTGGGCCATGAATTCCAAGAGGTTACTGGTAATGCCGCGGCGATTGGGCAGCTGTGTCACGGGATCGGTTAACGCGGCCTGAATCTTCGGCTCGACACGGTCCGCCGCCGCCTTACCCTCTTCGTAGGCGACCACCATGGGACCAATCACCAGGGCATACACCGACAGGGGCATGATCACCGCCAGCAACAGCGCGCTGGAAAAGATGACCGTGGCCTGGTTCATAGGTGTGCTGAAGTGTGACAGGGCCAGCATCACCAACAGGCCCACCACGAAGGCGATGATGCTGATCGTGACAAAGGCGCGCCCACTGGAAAAGGTCGTTTTCGATTTGCTGGCTGACTGTCCCATCTGATATTTCCTCCTAGACCACTGCGCAGAACGGACCGCTGTTATTAACGTGCTAGGTTATTATCACCCAGCCGCGTTTTATACGCATAACTATAGGCTAATACACCGCCCCAGGGGAGGTTACCGACAAGGTTGTTTCAGGAGCTCATAGCGATTGCAGGTTGGCATAAGCCGTCACCAGCCACTTGGCCCCGGCCCTTTCGAAATTGACTTGCACCCGGGCATGCTCGCCGCGCCCTTCCAAGGTCAGCACCACACCGTCGCCAAACTTGGCATGCCGTACCCGGCCGCCGAGGCGCAGTTTGCTGCCACTCGACGCTTCCATAGCCCCGGAACCATCCTCCCAAGCGGGACGCGGTGGCACGGGAGAGTGGCTGTTAATCAAAGTCTTGGCACGCACTTCCTGGACCAGTTCCGGGGGAATCTCCCCCAGAAAACGCGACGGGCTGGTGTAGTGCTCGCTGCCATACAGGCGGCGCACCTCGGCCAGGGTGAGGGTCAACTGACGCATGGCACGGGTCATGCCGACATAACACAGACGACGCTCCTCCTCCAGGCGATCGCCCTCCTCCAGGGAGCGCTGATGGGGGAACAAGCCCTCCTCCATGCCCGCCATGAACACCAAAGGAAATTCCAGACCCTTGGCGGAGTGCAGGGACATGAGCTGCACGCAGTCCTCCCAGGCCTCCGCCTGGCCCTCCCCCGCCTCCAGGGCGGCGTGTGCGAGAAAGCCCGAAAGGGGATCAAGCCCGCTGCTGTCGTCGTGGGTATAGTTGCGCGCGGCGCTCACCAGTTCTTCCAGGTTCTCCACGCGCATCTCGCTCTTTTCGCTTTTTTCATTCTTGTAGTGCTCGAGCAGGCCACTCAGGTTCAACATGATCTCCACCTGCTCCGCCAGCAGGGTGCCGGAGGTCTCCGCCGCCAGACGCTCGATGAGTTCGATAAACGCCTTGAGGGCATTGGCCGCGCGCCCCGGCAGCTTGGCGTTTACGAGGAGATCGAGGGAGGCCTCCCACAGGGAAATTTTTGCATCGCGTCCATGCGCGCGCACCAGGTCCAAGGACTTGGTGCCGATGCCGCGGGTCGGCACATTGCACACGCGCTCGAAGGACGGATCGTCGTGACGGCTCGCCATCAAGCGCATATAAGCCAGGGCGTCCTTGATCTCGGCGCGTTCGAAGAACCGCAGGCCGCCATACACCCGATAAGGCATGCCGGCATTCACCAACGTCTCTTCAAACGTGCGCGACTGGGCGTTGGAGCGGTACAGCACCGCCACCTGGTCGCGGCGGTTGCCCGCCTCCACCCAGGCCTGGATGCGATCGACTACAAAACGCGCCTCGTCGATTTCGTTGAACGCGGTGTACAGCTGGATCGGCTCACCGGCAGCGCCGTCGGTCCACAGGTCCTTGCCGAGGCGCCCGCTGTTGTGGCCGATGACACCGTTGGCCGCCTTGAGGATGGTCTGGGTGGAACGGTAATTCTGTTCCAGGCGGATGGCGCGCGCGCCGGGGTTGTCCCGCTCGAACTGTAAGATGTTCTCCACCTGGGCGCCACGCCAACCATAGATGGACTGGTCGTCGTCGCCGACGACAAACAGATTGCGGTGGCCAGTCGCTCCCGCGCGTCCTGCGCCCGCGACACTCGCGCTTCCCTGCGCGTCGCCCGCGAACAGCTTGAGCCAGGCGTACTGGATGTTATTGGTATCCTGAAACTCGTCCACCAACACCTGGCGGAAGCGCTCCTGATAATGAGTGCGCAACTCGGCGTTGTCGCGGATCAACTCGTAGGCGCGCAGCAGCAGTTCGGAAAAATCCACCAACCCGGAACGCTGGCAGGTGGCCTCGTATTCCTGATAGACCTTTATCAAGGTGGCGGAATGGGAATCCGTGCCTTGTCCCAGGTGTTGCGGCCGGCGGCCTGCTTCCTTGTGGTTATTGATGAACCACTGCGCCTGGCGCGGCGGCCAGTAGGCCTCGTCCAGCTCCAGGTTCTTGAGGATGCGGCGGATCAGGCGGTATTGATCGTCACTGTCGAGGATTTGAAAATTCTGCGGCAGCCCCGCCTCGCGCCAGTGGGCGCGCAACAAACGGTGGGACAACCCGTGGAAGGTGCCGATCCACATGCCCCCCACGGGCACATTCAACATGGTCTCGATGCGCCCGCGCATCTCGTGCGCCGCCTTATTAGTAAAAGTCACCGCCAGTATGCAGTGGGGAGAAACCTTGAGGATCTGCACCAGCCACGCCACTCGATGAGTCAGCACGCGGGTTTTACCGCTGCCGGCACCGGCCAGCACCAGCAACGGGCCGGGCGGTGCCGCCACCGCCTCGCGCTGGGCGTCGTTCAAACCGTCGAGGAGGTGGGAAACGTCCATAACCGGATCATAACAATTCCCGGTCACTGGGTCTTGCTGGGTGTGGCCGGCGGGCCAGGTGCAAGTATGTCCACCCTGGGTCTGCTACCCAGCTACGTCGTCAAGTATCAGATTAACCCCCATGGACGCCTAGCAGTGGTAGGGTGTGCATCGCCCACCTGCGCATCATCCGAAGCTGCGGTCGGTGGGCGATGCACTGGAAACCGCTCCTGCGTTTGCCCCAAGGGGCCTGGCGCCAGTACTTCCGCCCTCTCGGCGCCTGTTCCCGACAGCGCTCTACCTCGCCCATCCATGGGCCCGCCTGGCGGTCGCCCACTCTGCAAAAAAGCCTGGTTAAGGCGCGTCGGGTTCCGCCAGCAGGGTGGCGATCATACCTTCGGTTTCACCATAACCGCCTTCACCAATATGGGTGTAACGCAGCACGCCGCGCTTGTCGATGAGATATAGGGCCGGCCAGTAGCGATTGGCGTAGCGGTTCCAGTTGCCAAAATCATTGTCGATCACCACGGGATAGGTAATGCCGTGTTGTCTCAAATAGGCGCTCACCTTGTCCACGTCGTATTCGTGCTTGAATTCCGGCGTATGCACGGCCATCACCGCCAAGCCCCGCGGCGCGTAATCCCGATACCATTGTTTAACATAGGGTTCGACATTGCGGCAATTCCAGCAGCCATAGGTCCAGAACTCCACGAGGGTGACGCGCCCGCCGAAACCGCCCGCGGGTGGCTGGGGCGTGTTGAGCCAGACCTTGCCGCGGACGTCGGGCGCGGGTGCGCCGACGGTGGCGGCCTCGGCCGACAACACGCACAACGACAGGAGCGCGCACAACAGCGGGGTCATTATCCTAGCGGGTATTATCATGCCTTACCTCCGGTGCGCCTGGACGCGATCTTAGTAGTAGAGGGCCACGGGCATCGGTGCCGTGGAGTCCGGCAGGAATAGTAGGGCGCAGGCATCACGCAAGTATCACGCGCTTCGCTGATTCAGCGGCGTTGAGGAGAATGCTGGGCCAGAAACCGATCCAACTGATCGGCAAAGGCCCGGCGGTCGTTCTGGTTGAGGCTTGGCGGTCCGCCTGTCGCCACCCCGCTGTGGCGCAGTTCTCCCATGAAGTTACGCAGGGTCAGGCGTTCCTTGATGTTTTCCTGGGTGTACAACTCGCCCCGCGGGTTGAGCGCATGACCACCGCGTTCAATGACATCCGCCGCCAGGGGAATGTCCGCGGTGACGACCAGATCGCCGGGCTGCACCTGTTGCGCGATGCGCTGATCCGCCACATCGAAACCGGCGGCAACCTGTAGCGTTTTGATATAGGGGGAACGCGGGGTGTGTAACGGCTGGTTGGCCACCAGGGTCAGGGTGACCTGCGCCCGTTCCGCGGCGCGATAGAGGATGTCCTTGATCACACCGGGACAGGCATCGGCGTCTACCCAGATTTGCATGGTGCTACCTCTTGCGGACTGCGCCCATCGTACACCTACGGCCTCAGTCAATGCAGAACGGCGACACCAAACAAATAAGGATGCAACAACAGCAGGACAACATAGACCACGAGACCCGCCGCCACCGTCACACCATCCTTGCCCAGCGGATACACCTTCACCTGTTTGACCGCGCCCCGCAGATTCGCCGACAGCATGTCGAGCAATGCATAGATACCGAGACTGCCAAATAACAGCAGCGAGGCTCGATCGCCATTGGCCAACAGATGGCCCACCGACCACAGCGTAACCCCCCATAGCATCGGGTGCCGGGTAAGCCGCTTGATGTTCGACGGCATGTTGGCGGCGGCGAGCAGCACGAAGGCCGGCAGCAGCAATACCAGCGCAGCAAACCTACCCCACGCCGGCGGCTGCCACAGCGGCTGGAAGTCCGCCCGGTATTTTCCAACGACCATCAACACCAAACCCACCAGGGACAGCAGCGCGAACAGGCCCTTGTAGGCGCCGGGGCCAAAGCGGTTGATGGTGGCGAGGCGTACAGAAACAAAGCTCGGCAGCAAATGCACGCCGATAAAAATAACGATGCCGAGTATCAACAGGTTCATGTAATCCCTCCCTGCGGGACGATGAGGCAGCAGGTAGTACAGGTCCATTTTAAGTGACTGCAAATATACCCGGAGTCTGTTGCCATCACTACTACGCAGAACTCCGTTGGAGTGTGGTAAGTACCGCCGCATTAGTACAAAGCGGTAGTACTCCAAAAATAGCTGTTAGACATTGCGCCCATAGATATTCTCAGGGCGGATCTCCATGAATATCTCCGGCTTCCTCAAGGGAACGAACCCGAGCTTGCGGTATAAAGCGTGCGCGTCCCGCGTGCCCAATAACCAGCGGCGCAGACCCTGGAGCTCGGGGTGGGCGAGGATGCACGTCACCAGCCACTTGCCCAATCCACGCCCGCGATAGTCCGGGTCGATAAAGACGTCCGCCAGGTAGGCGAAGGTGGCGCGATCGGTGACGGCGCGACCGAAACCGATTTGGCGCCCGTCGTGCCACAGCCCGAAACACAGCGAGTTGTCCAAGCATCGGATGACCGTCTCCAAGGGGACGCCTTGCGCCCAATAGGAAGTCGTCAGGAACGCGTGGATGTAGGTCACGTCGAGGGTGGAGCGATCGTCCGTCAGGGTAAATTCTGCGTTAAGCCATTGCATGCACCGATAGACCTCTGGGTTTGGTTTGGGTTGGCATGACAGCGGGTGGGACATCGCAATCCATTGTGATCCATCCTGCTGTAGTGCGTCTGGGTTTTGTTTGCGCGCCGCTAGAGACCCCAGGCATAGGCCGCCATGGACAATATACCGTAGGTGTAACCATGATGCAGGCGCCGGCCCTTTACCCCCGCGCCGCCGGCACCCAGGGCCACAAACAGCGGTAACAGATGTTCCGCCGTGGGATGGTTGCGCGCGGCGTGGGGCGCGGCAAGGGTGTAGTCCAGCAACGCCGCCTCGTCGGCAGTCTGTATTGACTGATACAGCCACGCGTCGAACTCACTCGCATAGGCCGGCGGCGGCGTATCCAGGGCGTAGCGGCCGGCCTCGCGCAGATTATGGGTGGCGCCACCGCTCGCCAGGATCAACACACCCTCGTCGCGCAGGGGTTGCAGGGCGCGCCCAAGTTTTAAGTGGTGGCCGGCATCGTCGCCGGATTGCACCGACAGCTGTATCACCGGTATATCCGCGGCGGGATACATCAGCGCCAGAGGAACCCAGGCACCGTGATCCAGACCGCGCGTGGCGTGGACATCCGTCTGCAGCCCGGACTCCGTCAACCGTGCGCGCAGCGCGGCGGCCAGCGGCGCATCGCCGGGACAGGCATAGCGCACGTCGTAGAGCGGCGCGGGAAAACCATAAAAGTCGTGCACGGTGTCCGGCGCCGGGTGGCCGGTGAGCGCGGGGCGCGCGGTATCCCAGTGCGCGGAGACGCATACCACTGACTTGGGCCGCGGCAGCAGGCCGCCCAGACTTTGTAAAAACGCGTAGGCCGGACCCTGCTCCAGCAACAAGCTCGGGGCACCGTGGGAAACGAACACTGTCGGCATGCGGTGGATCATAACTGCCTCGGTGATATCGGGCGACAGGCTTGGGTGCGAAACAGTTTATGCCAGTTAGCTTGTCTTTGAGAAGAGACGAGGTATCCGTCGGCCCTGCAACTGGGCAATCTATGCCAGCAACACAGAAGAACGCTGCGCATTGGCAGATTTGAGTTTGGTGGGTTGATACCTGAAACGTCGGTGGACTATTTGTGGGTCCTGAGGTGAATGGCACTTACTTAACGTAAGTCCTCGCACCAGTAACGTAGGCAATGCACACCCGCCCAGGAAACCCCTTCTGCTCCAGGTGACATCCCTTCCCCCTGAAAGGGGGAAGGGACTGAACCGTGGCCGGGTTTTGCCGGGTGCGTGGGGGGACACCTCTGCACGGGTCGCGGGACTTACGCGCGATG
>JAYUFH010000051.1:0-2758 GCA_043738765.1 Pseudomonadota bacterium
GCACCAGCACCTTATTACCCACCGGGTCGGTGATGTCGCCCACCACCACGCGACCGAGGATGCGTTCGCGCAATGGCACCACGATTTCGCCGCCTTCCACCAGGGCCGCCTTGATGACACCCTGGGTCGTGCCGCAATCCTCTTCCGTCACCACCAGGTCCTGGCACACATCCACCAGACGGCGGGTGAGGTAACCGGAGTTGGCGGTCTTGAGCGCGGTATCCGCCAGACCTTTACGTGCGCCGTGGGTCGAGATGAAGTACTGCAGTACGTTGAGGCCTTCACGGAAGTTGGCCGTGATGGGTGTTTCGATGATGGAGCCGTCCGGCTTGGCCATCAGGCCACGCATGCCGGCGAGCTGACGGATCTGTGCGGCGCTGCCGCGCGCACCGGAGTCGGCCATCATGTAAATGGAGTTGAAGGAATCCTGCTTGACCTTCTTGCCATCCGCATCGGTGACTTCATCGGTGCCGAGTTTTTCCATCATGGACTTGGCGACCTTCTCCGAGGTACGCGTCCAGATATCCACCACCTTGTTATAACGCTCGCCATCGGTCAGCAGGCCGGAGGAGTATTGTTTCTGAATACCCATCACCTCGTCCTCGGCGGACGCGATAATACTGCCCTTCTCCGACGGCGTGACCATGTCGTCCACACCGATGGAGATACCGGCACGCGCCGCGTAGGCGAAACCGGTGTACATCAGCTGGTCGGCGAAAATCACCGTGGCCTTGAGGCCGACATCGCGGTAGCAGGAGTTGATCAGTTCCGAGATGTTCTTCTTCTTGAGGTCCTTGTTGATCAGCGCAAACGGCAGGCCCTCGGGCAGCAAGTCCGACAACAGCGCGCGCCCAACGGTGGTGTCATGCAGTTTGTGGGTCACGGTCTGGCTGCCGTCCTCCGCCAGCAGCACCTCGCGGATACGCGCCTTGATGCGCGCGTGCAGCGACACTTGGCGTGTCTCGTAGGCGCGATGCACCTCAGCCACGTCGGAGAACGCCTTGCCTTCACCGGGTACATTGATCTTGGAGCGCGTCATGTAGTACAGGCCCAGCACGATGTCCTGGGACGGCACAATGATCGGTTCACCATTGGCCGGCGACAGGGCGTTATTGGTGGACATCATCAATGTGCGCGCCTCCAGCTGCGCCTCGAGGGACAACGGGATGTGCACCGCCATCTGGTCACCGTCGAAGTCGGCGTTGTAAGCCGCGCACACCAGCGGATGCAGCTGGATCGCCTTGCCTTCGATCAGCACCGGTTCGAAGGCCTGGATGCCGAGGCGATGCAGGGTCGGGGCGCGGTTGAGCAGGACTGGATGCTCGCGGATGACTTCCTCCAGGATGTCCCAGACCTCGGGACTCGCCTGCTCCACCATCTTCTTGGCCAGCTTGATGGTGGTGGCGAGGCCGCGCATCTCGAGCTTGGAGAAGATGAATGGCTTGAACAACTCCAGCGCCATTTTCTTCGGCAGCCCGCACTGGTGCAGCTTGAGGGTCGGACCCACCACGATGACGGAGCGGCCGGAGTAGTCGACGCGCTTGCCCAGCAGGTTCTGACGGAAACGGCCCTGTTTGCCCTTGATCATGTCCGCCAGGGACTTGAGCTGGCGCTTGTTGGCGCCGGTGATGGCCTTGCCGCGGCGGCCGTTGTCGAGCAGTGCGTCCACGGCTTCCTGCAGCATGCGTTTTTCATTGCGCACGATGATGTCCGGGGCGTTCAGGTCGAGCAGGCGCTTCAAGCGGTTGTTGCGGTTGATGACGCGGCGATACAGATCGTTCAGGTCGGAGGTGGCGAAACGGCCGCCGTCGAGGGGCACAAGAGGGCGCAGTTCCGGCGGCAGCACCGGCAGGATCTCCAGCACCATCCACTCGGGCTTGTTACCGGAGTGCAGGAACGCCTCGACAACCTTCAGGCGCTTGGCCAGCTTCTTGATCTTGGTCTCGGACGTGGTACCGGCGAGTTCGTCGCGCAATTTGGTGGCCTCGGCCTCCAGGTCGATGGCCTTCAACAGGTCGCGAATGGCCTCGGCGCCCATGCGCGCGTCGAATTCATCGCCGTATTGCTCGATGGCGTCGAGATAGGCGTCTTCCGACATGAGCGAACTGCGCTCCAGCGTCGTCATGCCGCCATCCACCACCACATAGGCCTCGAAATACAGCACGCGTTCGATGTCGCGCAGGGTCATGTCGAGCATCAAACCCATGCGCGATGGCAGCGACTTCAGGAACCAGATGTGGGCAACGGGGCTGGCCAGTTCGATATGGCCCATGCGCTCGCGCCGTACCTTGGACAGGGTGACTTCGACACCGCACTTTTCGCAGATCACGCCGCGGTGCTTCAAGCGCTTGTATTTACCGCACAGGCACTCGTAGTCCTTGATCGGACCGAAGATCTTGGCGCAGAACAGCCCGTCCCGTTCCGGCTTGAAAGTACGATAGTTTATCGTCTCCGGCTTTTTGACCTCGCCGAAAGACCACGAACGAATTTTTTCGGGGGAGGCTAAACCAATACGGATGGCGTCGAAGTCTTCGTTCTTGGCGGTCTGCTTAAAAAGATTAAATAAGTCTTTCAATGTCTTCTCTCCTGCTGCGCGACTCGGGTTTCAGGTTTCGCCCGGTGGCCGGTAACTGACAGGTTACCGGCGCGGGCTGCTTACGCGTGAAACGCCGAACTAATCCTGCTCCAGCTCCATGTCGATACCCAGAGAACGAATCTCCTTGATCAACACATTAAACGATTCCGGCATGCCGGCTTC
>JAYUFH010000052.1:0-7267 GCA_043738765.1 Pseudomonadota bacterium
TGGCCTACGCCGGCGACCGGCAGGTGTACGGTTTTCAGGCGCGCGTCATGGGCGGGCTGGAGAAAAAACCATGAGTCATAAAATCACCCGCCGCGCCTACGCCGAGATGTTCGGCCCCACCACCGGCGATCGCGTGCGCCTGGCGGACACGGAACTTTGGCTACAAGTGGAAAAGGACTACACCACCTACGGCGAGGAAGTGAAGTTCGGCGGCGGCAAGGTGATCCGCGACGGCATGGGCCAGAGCCAGCGACTGGCGGCGGAGGTGGCGGACACAGTCATCACCAACGCCCTCATCGTCGACCACTGGGGCATCGTCAAGGCGGACATCGGCATCAAGCACGGGCGCATCCAGGCCATCGGCAAGGCCGGCAACCCGGACGTGCAACCCAACGTTACGATTGTGATTGGCGCCGCCACGGAGATCATCGCCGGGGAAGGCGCCATCGTCACCGCCGGCGGCGTGGATGCTCACATTCACTTCATCTGCCCGCAACAGATCGAAGAGGCGTTGATGTCCGGCATCACTACTATGCTAGGCGGCGGCACCGGGCCCGCCACCGGCACCAACGCCACCACCTGCACGCCGGGACCGTGGCATATCCAGCGCATGCTGCAGGCGGCGGAGTCGTTTCCCATGAACCTGGGTTTTCTCGGCAAGGGCAACGCCAGCCTGCCTGGTCCCCTGCGCGAACAAATTGAAGCCGGCGCCATGGGATTAAAACTGCACGAGGACTGGGGCACGACCCCGGCGGCCATCGACAACTGCCTGAACGTGGCGGACGAGCTGGACGTGCAGGTGGCGATCCATACCGACACCCTCAACGAATCCGGCTTTGTGGAAACCACCCTGGCGGCGTTCAAGGGCCGCACCATACACACCTATCACACGGAGGGCGCCGGCGGCGGCCATGCGCCGGACATCATCAAGGCCTGCGGCGCGGCCAACGTGTTGCCGTCGTCCACCAACCCGACGCGTCCGTACACCGTCAACACCATCGACGAGCACCTGGACATGCTCATGGTCTGCCACCACCTCGACCCCAACATCGCCGAGGACGTGGCCTTCGCCGAATCCCGCATCCGCCGCGAGACCATCGCCGCGGAGGATATCCTGCACGACCTCGGCGCCTTCTCCATGATCGCCAGCGACTCCCAGGCCATGGGGCGCGTAGGGGAAGTCATCACCCGCACCTGGCAGACCGCCCACAAGATGAAGGTGCAGCGCGGCGCCCTGCCGCAAGACAACGCGCGCAACGACAATCAGCGCATCAAACGCTACGTGGCGAAATACACCATCAATCCCGCCATCACCCACGGCATCGCCCACGTGGTCGGCTCCATCGAACCGGGCAAGCTGGCGGACCTGGTGTTGTGGAAGCCCATGCTCTTCGGCGTCAAGCCGTCGCTCATTCTTAAGTCCGGCGCCATCGCCGCTGCCGCCATGGGCGACCCCAACGCCTCCATCCCCACGCCGCAACCGGTACATTACCGGCCGATGTTCGCTGCCTTCGGCGCGTCTTGTCGCGCCACTTCGGTGACCTTTGTGTCTCAGGCGGCACTCGCCGCCGGCGTGGGCTCGGCCCTGGACCTTAAGCGCGAGTTGATCGCGGTGCGGGATACGCGCGCGCTGACCAAGGCGCACATGGTGCACAACCACTACACACCGGTTATCGAGGTGGATGCGGAGACCTATCAGGTGCGCGCCGACGGCGTGCTGCTCACCTGCGAACCAGCGAGTGTGCTGCCCATGGCGCAGCGGTATTTTTTGTTTTGAGGGGCGCGCCATGCGCGCGCCACCCATTCCGACATTGCGAGGAGCGACAGCGACGTGGCAATCTCCGTACCTTTGGCGCAACCATTAGACACGACACGGTCACATATGGGGGTTGCCATGGCCGCGAAAGACGCGGCCTCGCAATGACAGCTTGAGGAGATTGCCGCGCTGCACTCGCAACGACCCAAAAAGCGGGTCACCTCGCAATGACAATATTATCCAAAGGAGGCCACATGCTACGTATCGAACAGCACGCCGACACCGACGCGACCCCGGACGCGCAGCTGGTGCTTGCCTACGACCTGCGGCAAAAGTGCCGCTTCACCGCGCTGCTCTCCTCCGGTGAAGCGGTGGCGGTGGCCCTGCCGCGCGGGCGCGTATTGCATGATGCAGACGTCCTGCGCGCCAACGACGGACGCGTGGTGCGCGTGGTCGCAGCGCAGGAGCGTCTGCTGCGCGTGACTGCCGCAAACGCCCAAGCCCTGGCGCGCGCCGCCTACCACCTCGGCAACCGCCACACGGCCCTGCAGGTGGGCGCGGATTTTCTGCAACTGCCTTACGATCACGTGCTGGCGGACATGTTGCAAGGCCTGGGCACGCAGGTAACAGAAATCGTTGCCCCCTTCGAACCAGAGACCGGGGCCTATGGCGGCGGCGGTCATCATCACGCACACGACGATACCTTGCGCTACCGCCCGGTGATTCACAGTTTCGACGCCGTGCGCAAATGACCACGCAGGACACACTGTTGCCGCGCCTGCTGCAATTGGCCAGCCCTATGTTGCCCGTGGGCGCCTACAGTTATTCGCAAGGTCTTGAATGGGCCATCGAAGACGGCCAGGTGCATGATCGCGCCAGCGCTGAAGGCTGGATCGGCGACGTGCTACGTCATGGACTGGCGCGCTGCGAGGCGCCGCTGTGGTGGCGGTTGTATCACGCCTGGGCGCGGGATGACTTTGCCGCGGTAGCGGATGCCAATGCGCTGTTCGTCGCCAGTCGCGAGGCGGCGGAGCTGCGCGCCGAGAGTCTGCAGATGGGAACGTCCCTGCGCCGGTTGCTGCTCGACATCGCCGAACTCGACGCGCCGGCGCGCACATGTTTATGCGCCCTCGAACCCATCGGCTTTCCCAGCGCCTATAGCCTGGCGGCCCACGCCTGGGGCATCCCCGCCCGCGCCGCGTTGCAGGCCTATCTGTGGGGTTGGCTGGAAAACCAAGTGAGCGTGCTGATGAAGGCCGTGCCCCTGGGCCAAACCGATGGCCAGCGGCTGTTGTTGCGCCTGGGTGCTGCCATTCCGCCGGTGGTGGACGCCGCCGCGCGCACCGATAGTTTAAGTAATTTTTTACCCGGCCTCGCCATCGCGAGTTGCCGGCACGAAACCCAATACTCACGCCTGTTCCGTTCCTGAACCCCTGGAGACAAACATGAGCACAACCCAACCCCTGCGCATCGGCATCGGCGGACCCGTGGGGTCCGGCAAGACCGCCCTGGTGCTGACCCTTTGCCGCCGCCTGCGCGACCGCTATCAAATCGCCGTGGTGACCAACGATATCTACACGCGGGAGGACGCGGAGTTCCTGGTGCGCAATGACGCCCTGTCGCCGGATCGCATTCTCGGCGTCGAGACCGGCGGCTGCCCGCATACCGCCATCCGCGAGGATGCCTCTATCAACCTGGAGGCGGTGGCGCGCCTCAACCAACGCTTTACCGAACTCGATATGATCTTCGTGGAGAGCGGCGGCGACAATCTGGCCGCCACCTTCAGCCCGGAACTCTCAGACCTGACGTTGTATGTGATCGACGTCGCCGCCGGCGACAAAATCCCGCGCAAGGGCGGACCGGGCATCACGCGCTCAGACCTGCTCATCATCAACAAAACCGATCTCGCCCCCTTGGTAGGCGCATCCCTCGAGGTGATGGATAGGGATGCGCGCAAAATGCGCGGCGAGCGGCCGTTCGTGTTTACCAATCTCAAATCCGGCGCAGGGGTGGACGACGTCATTGCGTTTATCCAGCGCCAAGGGCAGTTCAACGCGGCGCCGAGTGGTGAGGCGCAGCGTGTCTAGGGAACCGTCCCCTCTCCCCGCGTGAGAAGGACAGGGTGAGGGAAAATCGATGAATTTTCCTCACCCCGTCCCTCGACCTGCGGTTTGTGCCTCCCCGAAGGGGGCCCAAAGTGCACGCGGGAGAGGGGACGCAAGTTGATGGTCTCTACCACTCGTTCAAGGGTTCCCTAGACCAGCAACTCCCGCACCGGCAAACGCTGCCGATGATAGAGTGTTCCCGCGGTGACCTTGCCGACGCGGAACAGACTGGTGATTTGCCGGTCGTTAGGAATTTTGAAACGATTACGCAGGGCCAACAAACCACCGGCGGTGTCGGTGGCGGCCACCATGGGACACAGCGCGTAACCCGCGCGGCACAGCTCCAACCACACCCGGTAGAATCGCTGGCCGGAAAGAAAGGCATCCTCGTCGCGCGGGCCGGTCAAGACACCGATGGCGCTGGCGCTGGCGATGCTCCGAGTCTCGTCATACAGCTCCGGCACCACACCCAGGGACTCCAGGGTCGTACGCACCAGGGAACGCAGTAGCAGCGGCTTGGCAATACGCGGCAGACGCGCCGGCGCCATATCCCGGATATTCAAGCCGTCGTGACGGCGTTGCGCCTCGCGCTGGGTCCAGCTCATCCAGCGATAAAATTCGGCCTGGTAGCCGGTACGATGCTGCAGTTCTTCGCGGCACTGCTGATAACGCCGGGCGAGATCATGGATGTCCGCGCTCTCGACGATGGCGACCACGTCACCCAGGTGATGCATCAAGCCGGCCAGGGCATCGCGCGCCTCCGGGTTTACTAGGTCGAACTCGCCGCGAAACGTGTGACGTTCATAGACATAGGCGCAGAGGGCATCGCGCATGGTGCCTTGGGTGATCAAGGCGCTGGCGACCAGTCGCAAGGATGGGTTGCTGTCGTCGTCCGGTTCCTTACCCGGGGGAGCCAAGCGCAGGATGCGTAAACTCAGGCCGGTTTTCGATAAGGCGATGCCAAGCCCTTCAAATGCGGCACCCACGGCGATACGTGCAAGTCGACCCACAGGATCGGCAACCGCCAGCCGCCGGCTCAGGTCCTCATACACCTGCACCGTGCCATCGGGGGCAAAACGCCAGCGCGCCGGCTGCGTATTATAAAGGCTGGGGGCGAGATTGGCCTCGGCAACCAGTTTGCGCAGGGCATGTTTGTCCGACACCAGTTTGGCGACTTGACCGCGGGGGGGATCTGTTTCGAGCATAGCCAATGATTTCCGCGCTCAAGCTGGCGATCCTGATCGTTTATTCTTAAATTAGCAGGAGAGGTCACATTGACTAATACTAGCACACACTATTCTTTTTCTTTCTCCACGCCATGACGCAGCTCTACAGACTCTTGATTATTATTAGTCTTTAACTTACTCAACCAACCGTCAGCAAGTGGCGTTCAGACAGGTCCACTGAGTCTACCCACCGGAACCGAATATCCACACCGCAACAGGTACCGGCGGAAGCCTGAATTGCAGGGCATCGATAATCAAGACATTGCTGCTGGGTGGCCTGATCAGCACACAGTCGTTGCAGACTGTGTCATGCTCCCGGCGTCCAGACAAACATAGGCGCTTTTGGCCCGTTGCCCACCGAGTTCACGACAGAAAAAATTCGCCAGCGCATCCGTCAGCCGCATCTCCGACGCCAGTCCCTCGATAAACAGGAACTGACCTTGGGGATTGACCTCGAGCCACACCGGCTCCCCCTCCGGTGTCAGCTTGAGGTCCATCACCCCCATGTTGATATTCAGCAGGCGCATGGTTTCCGCTAAGCGGTTACGCAGCGGTAACGGTAACCGGTATGGTTCGACCTGCATGTCTTCCAGATGAAAGCGCCAATCCAGATGCTCGCAGCGAATCAGCGCTGCGTGGAATTCATCGCCAAACATGTGCACCCGCAGGTGGCGGTCGCCCGGGATGATTTCCTGATAGATCGCCGGCGACAGGCGCATGGCGGCATCGGATGAAAGCACGGCATCGTCCACCCGGCCTGGTGTCAGTGGCGCCAGGTAGGTTCCCGACACCGTCTTCACCACCACCTGATTTTCCAGCGCCGCGCAAAACTTGCGTATGGAATCCGGGTTCTGGCTGACAAGGGTACGCGGATAACGCAGTCCCGTGGCGTGCGCGGCGCGCAGCTGGACGAGCTTGTTCTCCGCATGCCGGCTGGCATCCGGGTGACTGACCCAGACACCGCGGAATTCGTTGAACAGCAGACCAGCGAGCGTCGTGCGGCAATCGTTGGTAATGATGTCTATGGCCGCCTCGTTGCTGACGCCCTCGGGCATCTTCGGGCGATGCGGCGGTTTCCACGAAATGCCGCTGGGCCGGCGCCACCAGATGAGGCCAAGATCACGCACATCCACGCGGTGCCCGCCTAGGGCCGAAAGAACCGGCGCGAACTCTGCGGTCGGCGACCACTCCAGACCGCCGCTGTCAGCGAGGCGGTCGGTTTCGATGATATCGCAGGGAATACCATGACGATCCGCCAGATTCTGGCGGATCGCATAGGCATGCAGATCCTCTTCTACGGTAAGGATCGCCACCCGGTTTGGTCTAGCAGTCAAACTTGCTGTCATCCCAGCCGTCGCCGGAGCCACTGATGGTGCCGCACCGACCTTCCGGTCTCAGGGCGACATAACCAGTTTTTGCCGATAGCATTGCGACGTAGTCGCGCAGCCCGGAAGGTTCCTGGCCCTTGGTATTCGCCTTGAATTGCATCACCAGCGGCAGGTGTGCATCCAATGCCTGATCTGCGCCAGCGGCCGCTGTTGCAACACTGGCGACCGCCGATGACACCGGCGAATTCGCCAGCGCGAGCGACATCATTGCTGCGGGCAGCAATCTGCCCTGTTGTTTTGTATTGTTCATTGACTCTCTCCTTTCAACCGTTGGGATAAGTGCCTACCGGTCCGGCGGCGACCGACCGGTAACCGGCAGACTCTGCTTCCAGACTTAACTGGAGCATTGTGCGCACTGTAGGAGAGTGTCGTTCCAGACTCTGTAAGAAATTTCACAAATCCGGCATATAAATCCCGCCGCATGGGCAATAAAAAAGCCCCGCTTATGCGGGGCTTTCGGTTACTGCGGAGCAACTGCGTGGCTTACATCATGCCACCCATACCGCCCATGCCACCCATGCCTTCCATGCCGCCACCACCATGTCCGCCGCCCTTCTCTTCAGCAGGCAACTCGGCCACCATGGCCTCGGTGGTGATCATGAGACCGGCGACGGACGACGCGTTCTGCAGGGCAGTACGCGTCACCTTGGTCGGGTCCAGGATGCCCATGGCCAGCATGTCGCCGTATTCACCGGTGGCGGCATTGAAGCCGAAGCTGCCCTTGCCTTCCATCACCTTGTGCAATACGACGGAGCCTTCGCCACCGGCGTTTTCCACGATCTGGCGCAGCGG
>JAYUFH010000053.1:0-7264 GCA_043738765.1 Pseudomonadota bacterium
ACCAGGGACAGGGCGATGTTGAAGGTGAAGAGCATGTCCAGCATGATCGGCGGCAGCGGCACGATCATCATCGCCAGCATCAGGACCACCAGCAGCGGCACGCCCATGGCGCCGCGCAGCATGTCGTTCACGTTCAATACACTGGGTTGTGCCGCCATGATTAATCTCGTTTGAGTTCGTCGGGAATGGGAAGATCAACCAACGGCTCGCCCGCCGGTTGTTGGCCGCGGCTGCGCAACTGGAAGATATAGGCCAACACCTGGGCGACCGCGAGATATAGGCCCGCGGGGATTTCCTGGTTGAGCTCGGTGCTGTGAAACAAGGCGCGCGCCAGGGGCGGCGCCGACAGCATGGGGATGCGATGTTCGTGCGCCTTGGCGCGGATAGTCAGCGCGATCAGATCCGCGCCCTTGGCCACCACCCGCGGGGCGCGCATCTTGTTTTGATCGTAGCGCAGGGCCACGGCATAGTGACTCGGGTTGGTGACGATCACGTCCGCCTTGGGTATTTCCTGCATCATGCGGCGCTGGGCCATTTCGCGCTGCATACGCCGGATCTGCTGCTTGACCTCGGGCCGGCCGTCGGTCTCCTTCATTTCGTCGCGGATTTCCTGGCGCGTCATCTTCAGTTGACGCGCGTGGTCCCACAACTGGAACGGGACATCCACCGCGGCGATCAATATGAGGGCCAGACTCAGGTAGAGAAACGACCAGCCGAGCAGGCTCGCCACGTGCTGCAAGGCCGGGCGCAACGCCTCGCTACCCAGGCCGAGAAACAAATTCGCCTTGTGCCACAATAACAGCGCCGTCACTAGGGCCAGGACCAGGAACTTGGCCAAGGACTTGAGCAGCTCCACCAGGCCGCGCGCAGAAAAAATCTTGCCGAAGCCCTTGATCGGATCGAGCTTTTCAAACTTAAAGCCCATGGCTTGCGGGCTGAACGACCAGCCACCCAGGGCCAGCGGCGCGAGCAACGCCGCAGCCACCATGAGAACCAGAAATGGCGCCAGGCTCGCCAGCGTCGACATGGCATTTTCGTAAAAGAAGTGCGGTATCGCATTGGTATCGAAAATACGGTTGCGATCGATTTGCAGCGTGTGCCGCAGCAGCGACTGCAAGCTATCGATGATGCCGCCGCCGAGGAACAACAGGCCGCCGGACGCCGCCAGCATCAACGTCATGGTATTGAGCTCGCGCGAGCGCGGAATCTGACCTTTCTCGCGCGCCTCATGCAGGCGCTTGGGCGTGGCCTCTTCGGTTCGCTCCTGGCCTGTGTTTTCGTCCGCCATGCCTCAGCCGCCTCCGACCAGGTAACGCATCAGGCTAAAGATCTGATCGGACATGGCGCTGAGCTGACCCGGCAAGGCCGGCAGCGTCACCAGCATGATGATCATGCCGATGAGCAGGGTGATGGGAAAACCCACGGCAAAGATATTCAGCTGCGGCGCGGAACGCATCATCACGCCGAAGGCCAGATTGACCAGCAGCAGCGCACAGATCGCCGGCAACGCCACCAGCACCGCGCCGGTGAACATCTGACCGCCCCAATCGGCCAGGGCGCGCAATCCATCCAGCGGAATGCCGTGGGTAGAAACGGGCAGGGTGTGGAAACTGTTGGCGATCATCTCGATCAGCAACAGGTGGCCATTGAAGGCGAGGAACAGCAGCATCGCGCAGACACTGTAGAACTGACTGACCACCGGCACCTGCACACCGTTTTCCGGATCGATCATCGAGGCAAAGCCGAGACCCATGAGCTGGCCGATGATCTGGCCGGCGATCTCGACGGCGCTAAAAACCAGGCGCAGCGAAAATCCCAGGGCCAGGCCGATGAGCAACTGGTTAAAGGTAATGACCAGAGCCGTGCCGCTGAGGGGGTCAACCGCCGGCCCCGGCGGCAGCAGCGGCACGATAACCAGTGTGATCGCCAGCGCCAAGCCTAAGCGGATACGCGCCGGCACCACGCGCGAGCCGAAGATGGGCGCCGCCCCCACCATGGCACCGACACGGAACAGCGGCCACAGGAAGGAGCCAATCCAGGCGGTCAATTCGGCGCTGGTGAAATTCATCCTCCACCTTCCTCAACCAATGAGACCCGGAATGCTTTCGAACAGCTGCCGGGTGTAGCCGATGATCAGCCTGAGCATCCACGGCCCGGCCACCATCAAGGCGACCACCAGTATCATGAGCTTGGGGATAAAGCTGAGAGTCACTTCGTTGATCTGCGTGGCGGCCTGAAACATGCTCACCAGCAGACCGACGGCCAGGGCCGAAAGCAGCAACGGCGCCGACAGCATCACCGTCACTTCGAGGGCATGCTGGCCTATGCTCATTACGGATTCGGGTGTCATGCGTTTTCCTTTAGAGTTCCTATATTCATTTTGCTGGAGGCTCTTAGGTATAAAAACTCGACGCCAGCGTGCCCATCACCAGACCCCAGCCGTCCACCAGCACGAACAGCATGAGCTTGAAAGGGAAAGAAACCGTGAGTGGCGAAAGCATCATCATGCCCATGGCCATGAGCACACTGGCTACTACCAGATCGATGATCAGGAAGGGAATGAAGATCAGAAAACCGATTTGAAAGGCGGTCTTCAGTTCGCTCGTGGCGAAGGCCGGCACCAACAGGGAGAACGGCACTTTGTCGGGAGACTCGATGTCCTGCTTGCCGCTGATGCGCGCGAACAACTCGATGTCGGCATCGCGTGTCTGATGCAGCATAAAGGTCTTGAGTGGCTCACTGCCACGCGTCAATGCCTCCTCCACCTGCAGCTTGTCGCTCAGATACGGCTGCACCGCGTCGGTGTTAATCTTTTCGAATACCGGCGCCATGATAAAAAACGTCAGAAACAAGGAGAGGCCGACCAGCACCTGGTTGGGCGGCGTCTGCGCCGTGCCCAGGGCCTGGCGCAATATCGCCAGCACGATGATGATGCGGGTAAAGGAGGTCATCATCATCAGCGCCGCCGGCAACAGCGTGAGCGCCGTCATCAACGCCAACACCTGCAGGCTCACGCTATAGGTCTGACCACCGGCGGCGGCCGGTTTGACAGTGATGGCCGCGAGTCCGTCGGCGGCCAGCGCCGAATCCGTCAGCAGCAGTCCTGCAGCCACTACCGCCATGAGCGCTAACCAGCGCCTCATGATGGCTTTCCTTGCTTTAACATGCCCGCAAGGCGCGCCGCAAAGGTATCTTTCTCCAGTCCCGGCTTTGTTACTGCTATCAGCGGTTTGTCCAGCACGTGCAGGGTCGAAACGCGCCCCGGCGCCACGCCCAGCAGTAGCTGCTGATCGCCCACTTGCACCAGCACCACGCGCTCGCGCGGTCCCATGGACAGGCCGCCGACGACGCGCAGCGCGCCACTGGCGGCGGTCTGAAAATTGCCAAAGCGGCGCGCCAGCCAGGCGACGCCGACGATCATGCCGATCACCAGCAGCAGGCCCAGGAACACCTGGGCCAAGCCACCCGCGCCCACCGGATCAGGCGGTGCCACGGCCGGCCGGCCGACACTCGGGACGGCCAGGGCGGCAACGGGGTGCGCCAGGATAAAACAGGACAATAGGGCAAGCTGGGAATTCAGTTTCATGATATCGCCGTTGTACAACTCTGGTTGATGTCCTGAGGGCGGCCGGCTCTCGATGGGCTATACGCAAACCCCATCCACCGCGCCCATTCCTATTTGAGCTTCTTCACCCGCTCGGCGGCGCTGATGACGTCGGTCAGGCGTATGCCGAACTTCTCATTCACCACCACCACTTCGCCGTGGGCGATGAGCGTGCCGTTGACCAGCACGTCCAGAGGTTCACCCGCCAGCCGATCGAGCTCCACGACCGAACCCTGATTGAGCTGCATCAGATGACGTATGCTGATACGCGCACGCCCGATCTCCAGGGAGATCGTCACCGGGATATCGAGAATGACATCGAGATTGGCCTCGCCGGACGCCGGCGTGCCGTCCGCCTGCAGATTCTGCTGATCCACGCGTTCGTAATCTTTGTGATCCACCGCATTGCTCATGGTTTTCTCCTGCCGCCGGCTATTTGCCCGGATTCGTTTGTTTGATCGCCGCGCTCACCTTGACCGCATTGCTGCCACGCGATGCGCCGAACTGACCGCGGAAAACCGGTATGCCCTCGGCCGTCAAGAGTGCGGCATTCAGCATATCCACGGGGATAATGTCGCCGGCCTTGAGTGCCACCAGATCACGCAGACTCACCTCAGTCTCCAGCAAGGTGCCGCTGATATTGACCGTCGCCTGTTTGATTTCCTCGCGCAACGACAGGGTCCAGCGCTCGTCCACCTGATCGCGATCGCTCTGCAGCCCCGTGTCCAGCAGCTCGCGGATCGGCTCAACCATGGAGTAAGGCATGGTGATGTGTATGTCACCGCCGTCGCCATCCAGCTCAACATGGAAGGTGCTCACCACCACCACCTCGCTCGGGCTGACGATGTTGGCGAACTGCGGGTTGACCTCTGAATTCAGAAATTCGAATTTAAGCGGCATGACCGGTTCCCACGCCTTGTGCAAATCGATGAATGCCTGCGCCAGCATCATTTGTATGATGCGCTGTTCCGTGGCGGTGAATTCGCGCCCCTCGATCTTGGCGCGGAAACGCATGTCGCCGCCGAAGAAATTGTTCACGATGGCGAACACCAGTTTGGGGTCGAAAATGATCAGTCCGGTGCCGCGCAACGGTTTGATGCGCACCAGATTCAGGCTGGTGGGTACAAACAGGCTGTGCACGTATTCTGAGAATTTACGCATCTGCACCTCGGACGTGGAGATCTCCGGCGAACGATGCAGTATGTTGAACAGCCCGATGCGGAACAGCCGGGCGAACCGGTCATTCACCATCTCCAGCGTCGGCATGCGACCGCGCACGATGCGATCCTGACTGGCAAAATCGAACCCGCGCGCCACGTCGTCGTGCGCGGAAAATTCATCTTCGGTCTTGACGTCACCGCTATCGACGCCATTGAGCAGCGCGTCGATTTCATCCTGGGAAAGTACATCAGTAGTGGACATGGCGTGCGCTCACTGCATGACAAAAATGGTGAAATACACGGCCTCGATACCCGGCTCGCCGGTCTGTTCCTTCAGCACCTTCTGTATCTCGGCGAGCGCGTCGGCGCGCAGCTTCTCTTTGCCTTCGCGCGTGGCCACCACCGTCTGGTTCTGACTGCTCAGCAGCATGATGAGATTGTTGCGGATGACCGGCATATGTTTCTTCACCGCCTCGATCACCGCCGGGTCGCGCGCCATCACATCCATGCTGACTTGCAGGTAATGGGTGCTGCCCTGGCCCTCGGCATTCACGACAAAAGGCGGCTCGAGAGACAGATACACCGCGGGCTGGGCTTCCTCGCCCTTGGCCTTCTTGGCGTCTTTCTTGTCGCCTTTCTTTTTATTTTTGTCTTCGGATTTGCCGTGCTCCGCTTTGGCCGCCGTGTCGTCCTCGGTGGACGCGTCATGCCCGCCACCGCCCAAGAGCAGTTTCGTCACCACGACCGTGCCGGCAATCGACACACCCAGCAGCAGAACTCCGGCGAGCACCATCAGCAGTACTTTCTTGCTGCCGGATTTGGCCGGGGCGGCCGCTGCCTCGTCGTCGTTCTCGTCTCTTGCGCTCGCTTTGGCCATGCACTACATCCTCAACAGGTTGTGTTCTCCCCTCCTGTTTAGCAAGACGCGTGCCACCGATCAATGGGTGGAAATCACATTGTTTTCAATGGAATGGAGATCGGCTTGGGGGAAACAGACAGAAATTTGACGTCGCCCTGGCGGCCGGCCGGCGTAAACGTGGCCACCCCATGCCACCCGGAGAGAGGTTACACGTTACGCGCTCAGTCATAGCGGGTTGGAGGCGGAGGTGGGGAAAAACAGATCGCAGTGGCCGTTCTGCCCACAGACATTAGGGACTCTACAGCGATAAATGAATGCGCGTCGATAGCTCATTAGACTATCCATGTGTCGGGTTACGCTGCGCTCTTGTCCCCGCATGGGGGAACCCGACCTACATGCCTGCCTGTAATGCAGTGCCCAAAGCCTCATGAATTATCCGAATAACGATAGTCCTTAGTTAATAACAGAGAACCGTTCTTTAACAGGAGGAACATTAAGTCAACGCCGGCATTCCATCCCAGGTTTTTCCAGCGAACAAACGCCCGTTGTCTTTCTTTCGTCGTTTCTTGCCATCTGCGCCCCATCCGCCCCACTGCTTGAAGAAGAAGGCTACACCACGTTGCTCGCATTGCGCCTTGATCGACGCCACCCACGCGGGCCTCATCGGCCGCGCCTTGGGGCCGGACTCGCCGCCCACGATCACCCAATGGATGCCGTGGAGGTCTATCTCGCCAATGTCTTCGAACAACGGTTCGACCGAAAGAAAGCGGATGCTCGCCTCGATCTCTCTGAGTTTATCGATACGCGGCAACCCGTGTTTACGATTCTCCACCGAGACGCCCAGCCAGACGTTACCCGGCACGCATCGCTCACCAGGCGTGAAGTATTTGTGCATGCGGGCACACCGCTTGGTCAATATCTGATAAGTGTGCTGTGGCGTGCGCTTGATGACGTCGAACACTTGGTCCAGAAACTCGAAAGGAATATCGTTATGGAACAAGTCACTCATGGAATTGACGAAGTACGTCGTCGGCTTGCGCCGCTTCAGCGGCTCGATGAGTCGCTCGGGCAGAATGCTGAGCTGAAACCCGTTTTCATAACCCTTGACACCCATGGCCCGCAGCCGCCTGGACATAGTCTCGGCGTAGCAGTGCTTGCAGCCGGGCGAGATCTTCGTGCAGCCGGTGGCTGGATTCCATGTTTGTTCCGTCCATTCAATCTTGCTTGTGGTTGTCATTGCAGCCCGCTGACTCCTAACAATGCACAGCAGTGTTTCCAGATATCCTTTCAATAATTCATGCTTGATCAGGGAATGCTCGCGTCCTTCATACGCCTTGTGGATATCCATATCTCTCCTCGATTCTTTTCGCCGGTTCGGCCGGGCGCTCTTCAAGGAATCAGCCACCGATCATCCATGACCTTCATCGCCACCATGCGCAAACTAGCTCAGGGTATGCTTGTTAGCAACACAAGCGCGTATGTTTTCAATGCGCCGTTTTCGTTTTGCACATCGTCAATCCACACTAATATCCACCGACTCACACCCAATAGCACGCAGAACCTGCAGCGCGAAGGCAAAGCTAAACGTCCCGCGGCTGATCTTCGTGCGAAGGTTCCCGGGAGTTTCGTGGACATTGTTTT
>JAYUFH010000054.1:0-2749 GCA_043738765.1 Pseudomonadota bacterium
CGCGTTCGGCGGTCAGCATCTCGATGCCGACCAGGCGCAGCCCCTGCGCCGCAAGCTCTTGCCATTTGGCGACAAAGTGATCGAGATCCGCGCCTACCCAGAGGTAGGAGGCGTCGTCGCCGCTGCGCCAGACGCCGTCGTAGCGGGTGGTGCCGTCTTCTTGGTACACCTCAAGATCGACCAGGCGCAATCCCTCCTGCCCCAGCGCCTGCCATTGCGCAATGAAGTGATCCAAGTCGGCGCCAACCCACAGGTAGTCTGATCTTTACCCAGAATCGATTCTGCTGGACACGGTGGTTTGTGTCGCATCGTTCATGAAACGCCACATGGTGACGATGTCATCCAAGCGCTGCAGACCGATCCACAGGGTTTGGGTTCCTGGCTCGCCGTCACTTTTGCGCCCGAGGAATCCGCCGAGACTGGCAACGCGGCGGATGGCTTCACGCAAGGTGGGCGGCTGGGCGGGAGCAACATGGTTGTTCGTTGTGAACACCATCAGCGCTTTCCACTGCGCCTCCTCGAAATAGACCGTACAAGGTGCCTGCGGGACTTCACGGCCAAGCTTGTTCAGATAGTAGATGCGCCATGCCACAACCAAATCGATGGCCAGGCACGCCTCGATCCGATCCGCTTGTCCGAGTTGCCGCTGTTCGATGCGGCATCCGCTCTTCAAGGTCCGATGCAGCACTTCGATGCCCCAACGGCGCGCGTACCACATTAGTTTCTCGATCGCCTGCTCCAGGCAAGTCACCGGCACCGTGGTGAGCAACATCCATTCGAGTGGCTTCACCCCGGCGGGGGCATCCTGCTCCTGTGCCAAGACCGCCCATACCGGGATGGGCGGCCCTTGGTGCCTTCTGGGCGCTACCAGATTGACGGTGGCATAACGAATTGCCAAGCTTGCCTCGCGCGCCGCACGGCTACCTCGACGCGGCACCTGCAGCACTTGGATGCCGGCCAGCGCTCGAGACTGCATCGTCTCCCACAGGCGTTGCTGTTCATCTTGCAGTTGGCGGTTGTGTTCTGCCCGCACCAGCAGCTTGGGTCCTTCGGGATGCGCTATTGCCTCGGCAAACAGTTCGTAGAGGTCAGCCTCGCGATCGCCCACGCTCACGAGCGTGGTGCCGGGGCAGCGCGCCTGGACGCACGCCAGCGCACGGAAACTCTTCAGCCACTTGAAGCTTTCTTTGTCCTCGATCGGGACACGATGACGCTTCGCCTTGCTTCCGAAGCGAGCCGCATCGCGTGACCAACACTGCACATCGAGAAATCCCAGGGGCGTACCCTGCGTGCTGAAGGCAAGCGTCGAGTGCAGGTGCAGTCCCTGGGGCCCATTGGCGGCCGAACCGATGGGGCCGATTCCCTCGGTGGCCGCATGCGCCGTATAGTTGAGGCTCGTCGTGTCTTGTACCGCCAACACGATCGACTCTGCATGCGCACGTACTTCGGTGGCCCGATAGTGAGGTTGCAACAGGGTGTCCATCGTTGTTTGCTCGTGATCGAGAAACCGGTAGGCCGCCTTGGTCTTGGCCCGGCTCGCACAGGCCTGCGCCACATTGGCCGTAGGACGGGCATAAAAATCTCGTGCTAGCGACAGCAGGCGCGTCTGCAAGCGCGCATCGGGCAATTCGCAACCGCCAAATTCTTCTTCCGCCCAGTCTACTGGGACGACTTGGGCAGCGCTCGGTTTCATCGTTGTGTCCGACGCAAATGCACCAGCGTTCGGTTGCAAAATGGTTTGCCAATGCGCTTGCAACGGATAGGCCCAAATGTCCTTGATCGTGCCTTGAGCGACGTGCAACCGATCTTGCCGCCCACGCCCCTGGGTTTGACCAATGTAGATCCAATTGGCGGCCCGATAACAGGTGCCGCGGTAGCGGCTACGATCAACAAAGGTTTCCACCAGCACCGGGGTGATGCCATAGCGCGACTGCCAGTCATTCGCCAGGCGAGCGAGCGCCTGGCTCAGCACGTGTGAGGCCAAGTTGGGAACACGCACGCTGGGCAAAATCAGAAACCGGCTATTGGCGACGACCTTGGACAATCCCGCCTGGCGGGCTCGATCATCCCAGCCAATCCATGCGTCGCGAGGGGCCAGTCGCCACGCCGGAGCACTGAAGCTCAACCCGCCCACAATCCCCGCTTCGCAGGCCACCAGATAGCGCAGCTGCGCTCCGCATAACGGCCCTGCACCCAAAGGGTGGTGTGCCTGCATCATCGCCCACCATGCACGCGACAATTCCTGTTGCCCACTGTCAACCGGTACCAGCCATACCCGTCCCAGTTCGCCAAGATTCGTCTCAATGCTCAGCCAGTCCCGGGGCGCAGGCACCGATGCCTCGATCGGCCTGGCAAATGAGACGCTCTGCCCTGCGGGAAGCTCAATGAACCCACGTCGGGCCAGCTTGAGCAAAGCCACACGACAACTCATATCTTTCGGCTGTCCATCGGCGCCTTGCCATCCCAGCCACGTACAAACTTCCCGTGACAGAGCCGTGCGCGTCAACGTAGGATCGCCCTCTATCCGCGAACGAATTCGCGCAAGCGTCTCTTCGGAAAAGTTACGGCCCGCAACCAGCATGAAAACAGGTTAGCGAAAAATCCGCCCCGTGTTCAGCTAAAAATGTGGGACACGATCAGCTTGAAAGGGAGGGGGACTAAGGTAAAGACCAGCATCGATGGGAGGGGGAAACCCGCAGGAGCGAGTTTACTCAACGAAAAAGTGCGGCCGGATCAGCCACACCCCTAG
>JAYUFH010000055.1:0-2743 GCA_043738765.1 Pseudomonadota bacterium
ACTTTCAAGAATAATCCCGTTTATCGTCTCGCTTTTGATCTGGTTAATGGCCAGTTCAACTCTGAATTTTGCCGCGACCATGAGCTGGTTTATACCATCGTGCAATTCCCGGGAAAAATGCCGACGTTCCCGGATTTGCAAATTGACGAAGTTCTGCGCGAGGCCGCGCAACCGACGATCAGCGAGGCGCCCCTCACGCAGGTTGATAGATAGCATCAGCAGGGTAATAAATAATGTGGCGATAACGACGATCAGAAGAATAATGGAGAGATTACGTTTTATATTGTGATCGAGCTGTTGCCGGATCACCTCCTCTTCGGCGGAGATATCGTCGATATACAGTCCGCTTCCCACCATCCAATTCCAGCGCGGCAATTGGATAACATACGCAATCTTCTGTACGTCTGTATGGCTGGAAGGCTTGTTCCAGTAATATTGGTAGTAACCGCCACCCTTGTCGGCAACCTCTAATAGCGCCTTGATGACATGATCGCCGCGCATATCCTGCTGGTCATATAAATTTCTGCCAACAAGCTCTGACTGGATGGGGTGTACCAGATTCACGCCCCGATTGTCATAGACGAAGAAGTATCCGTCTTTTCCATAATTGAGCCCATTAAGAATACGCTTGACCTCCCGCTGTGCTGTCTTCTCATCCAGGCTGGTGTTTTGCAGTACCGAGGCGGTCGCCGTCAAAGCCAGGTTGACATTATCCTTTAGAGAACGTTCCTTGGATTCCCGTAGCTTTGTATTGACAAGTTTAATTTGTTCGTTGGAAAGAGATTGCATTTCTTTAAAACTTATCCACGTCACAGCGCCCGTCACGATCAGGAACGGGAGCACCGCAAGCAGAATCAGACGGAGTCTAAATGACATAGGATCTCTGGCGGCAGTATCTTCAGGTCAAGCATCAGACATCTAAATAATAGGAGCTCCGATCTTACGCCAGCCCGCATCATCCCTCGCTGCGCAACTTCTCGATCACCGGCCGCGTCTCCGGGCGCACGCCGCGCCAGATGAGATACGACTCCGCCGCCTGCTCCACCAGCATGCCGAGGCCGTCCACCGCTTGCTCCGCGCCATGTAACAACGCCCAGTCGAGAAACGGCCGGGCCGGGTCGCCATACATCATGTCGTAGGCCAGCGCGCCGCGGGCGAAGAGGGTCTCCGGCAGGGGCGGCACCTCGCCCTTGAGGCTTGCGGCGGTGCCGTTGATGACGAGGTCGTAATGTTTGCCGCGCAGTTCATCGAAGCCGCAGGCCTCGATGGTGCCGTGGGCGGAAAAATCACCCGCCAGATCCCGCGCCTTGTTCACGGTGCGATTGACCAGCATGACCATGGCAGGACGTTGTTTGAGCAGGGGCCCGAGCACACCACGCACCGCGCCGCCGGCGCCCATGACCAGAATGTTTTTGTTCTTTAAATTCACGCCGAGATTGTGCACCAGGTCGTGCACCAACCCGGTGCCGTCGGTGTTGTCGCCGAACAACCGGCCGTCCGCCTCGAACTTAAAGGTGTTGATGGCGCCCGCCAGCTGCGCGCGCTCGCTCAGGTGGTCTGCGAGGTAGAAGGCCTCTTGTTTGAACGGCACCGTGATGTTCAAACCCTGACCGCCGTGGGCGCGGAAGTGTTCCACCGCCTGGGCCAACCCGCCCGCGTCCACCTGGATGGCGGTGTATTCGATGGCATGGCGAAATTGATGGGCGAACATCGTATGGATGCGCGGCGACTTGCTGTGGCTGACGGGGTTACCCATCACCGCATAGCGCGCCGGCGGGTCGAGATCGAAAGGGTCGCTCATTATTGTCCACCCGTTAATGGCGTACGGAACATAAAATAAGCCGCCCCCACGAGACACAGCGCTGCCCATAAAAAATCCAGGCGCAGGGGCACCTTCATATAATACAGCGAGAAAGGTACAAACACCGTCAGGGCGATGATCTCCTGCATGATCTTGAGCTGCGCCAGGCTGAACTGGCCATACCCCGCGCGGTTGGCTGGCACCTGCAACAGATATTCGAAGAAGGCGATACCCCAACTCACCAGGACGGCGATGAGCCACGGCTTGTCGCGCAGCTCTTTAAGGTGGGCGTACCAGGCGAAGGTCATGAAAATATTCGACAGCGACAAAAGTATTAGGGTTTTCATCTTACTATCCCGTTATCGGTGCGGCGCTATTCTAACAGGAGCGTCGCTGGGGAGTAGATCATTAAATCCTAATATACACAGCATGCCGTGTTTTCACTTGCCCATGCCGCCAGGATGTGGACAATGCGCGCAGCGCGACGTCTCGTCACCCACACAAACTGCCTTCGATCACCGGCACGATCCCGACCGTCCACGGCGTTCAGCGACGTAGCACGGAGCGTCTATCATTATATATATTGGTATGAATGCGCGCCGTATCAGGGAGCGGGAGGCGGAGGCGGCGCCAGTACCGCCACCTTGATCCGAACGCACCGCGCCATTCCCGATAGGGCTCGCGCAACGGCAGCGGCCTGGAACCCAGACGAGTCTCCAGGTTTCTTTGAAAGCAATGATACGGGTACCCGTGTGATAAAACCTGGCTACTCGATGCGCACCACCTTGAGCCTCACCATCGGTCTGATGGGGTTGCTGGGCGTGGTGCTTGCCCTGACCACCGGCGAAATCTACCGGCACCTGGCGCTGACCAATCAACGCGAGGCCATGGCCGAGCTCATTACAGCGAATGTCAACGAGCGCCTGCACCAGCTGGATAACG
>JAYUFH010000056.1:0-7229 GCA_043738765.1 Pseudomonadota bacterium
GTCTCGGCGGTGTTCACCAGCAATACCCGCAGGCGCTGCGGTGGGAGCAGCTTGGCGAGGGCCTGCAGGGTAGGCATTTCCTTGCGGCAGGGTCCACACCAGGTGGCCCAGAAATGCACCATCACCCATTGGCCGCGCAGATCCTTCAGGTCCGTGACCTCACCCGCCACATTGGTCAGGCGCAAGACCGGGGCCGGAGCGCCATCCCGCACCATCAGCCCGGGGGGCAAATCGGCGGCCGCGGCCATCGACACACCCCAGGCCAACCCCAGCCCGAGCGCCAGGCGTTTTATGATCCACCCATGCCGGCCGGGTTTCCGGACGGGTTGAGACAGACCAAACCCGGGATACTCCCGACGATTTCAGGGCCCTTTTTGTCCTTGCCGGTGGCAAAGTGCATTTCGAGGGTAAAGGCCCCCGTAGGTTGGGCAATCGTGATATTGCCACCCACCGGCTCCGCCGGCTGGAGGTCACGGCTCTCCGGCAATTGGCTCCAGCCGAAGGTGGCGCGACTGGCGGGCGGTGCCTGCAGCGTTTCCCAAACCCGGTTCCAGAAATCCCGGTCCAGACGTGGGACGGGGTTTCCCTCGGCATCCACGATGCGCCAGCGGGAGGGTTCCAACCACACGACGTCGCGGCGGGTATGGCGCAAGCTCACTGTCAGGAAACAAACATGGCTGATGGGCGTCAGCATGCTGGCGGGAAATCCGCGCCCGGCGTAAAACGCCGTCATCTGATCCGGCGTGCGCGTCTGGGCGTGCACCACCAGGCCCTGGCCAGAGAAACTGGAAGGTGCCGGCGGCTTATCGGCAGCGTGCGCCCCTGGCGCGAGACTCAGCAGGAACATCACTCGCCAGAACGGTAATAACCGTTGCAACATCGCTAGCCCCCTCATCGCATATATTTTGTCCGCCATCCTAACGGATGTGGCCAGCGGGTTCCAATGCCGGGTTTGACATCGCCCGGCCGGGGTGCAGTAATAACCGGCGTACGCCGCCGCCGCACAACAACATCCACCAAGGAGATCGTCCATGACCCGCCGCATCTCACCCACCGCTGTCACACTGGCCGCCCTGGTACTACTGGTCGCCACGGTCGCCGGCCACACCGCCGAACTCAGCGGCGTGCAAATGGCGGACAGCTATAGCGTGGCCGGAGAACACCTGACACTCAACGGCATGGCCGTGCGGGACAAGTTCTTTATCAAGGTCTACGTGGGCGGTCTGTATCTGCCGAAGCACATGAACAAGGCGGACGAGATCATCCGCTCGGACACCCCCAAGGCGCTGCTGATGCAGTTCGTGCGCGACGTCAAACGCGACAAACTCGTGCAGGCCTATAGCGAGGCCTTTGCCAGCAATGCCCCGGACATCGCGGCGCGGCAAAAAACCAATGTGGAGCGTTTTTTTGCCTTCCTCACCGACGTCAAAGAAGGCGACCGCATCGGCTTCGTCTACGAACCCGGCAAGGGCTCGCGCTTCTCGCTCAATGGAAATGATAAATTGACCATCGACGGCAAGGAGTTCGCCGATCTGTTCCTGCTGGTCTATATCGGCCCGCACCCGCCGACGGCAGAGGTGAAGCGTGGACTGCTGGGCAAGTAAGCGCCCTCGGCGACACACGATGCGCGCCATGCCGCGTACTTGACACAGGGTGGGCATCGCCCACCACCCATGGCTGCGGTCAGCCCCGATGGTGGGCGATGCCCACCCTACGCGGGTTGCGGCGCGCAACCTGGGTACGAATATAATCTGGCCGGTACAACACACGTACACCCTATCGCGCTCTGAATTCACACATCACCGACATGCAGGCCATCCATGAAAGCAAAAATCGGCATCGTCACCACCTCCGACCGCGCCAGTGCCGGCGTCTATGAAGACCTTTCCGGTGCGGCCATCATCGACACCCTGAAGGCCTATCTGCAATCCGAGTGGGAGCCGGTGTATCGACTCATCCCGGACGACCAGCCGACCATCGAAGACACACTCAAGGATCTGGCGGACCAGGAGCACTGCTGTCTCATCGTCACCACCGGTGGCACTGGACCGGCGACGCGTGACGTGACACCGGAGGCGACGGAAAACGTGTGCGACAAGATGATGCCGGGCTTCGGCGAGCGCATGCGTCAGGTGAGCCTGAAATATGTGCCGACCGCCATCCTGTCACGCCAGACCGCGGGCCTCCGCGGGCAATCCCTCATCATCAACCTGCCGGGCAAACCGAAGTCCATCCGCGAATGTCTGGATGCGGTGTTCCCCGCGGTACCCTACTGCATCGATCTCATGGAAGGACCTTATCTGGAGTGCAACCCATCGGTCATCCAGGCGTTCCGACCGAAGGCGAAGTAGCGTTATCCCGCTCAATGCCGTAGGTGGATCAATCCGTTGAAGACCGATCAACCGGAAATAAATAGAATATCGGGTCACGCCAAAGACCGTGGTGCTGGCGGTAACATCGCTATTTGATACACACTATGCCGTCGAAAGGAATTTAAGACACAGGGAGATCACCGCATGCAGCCGACGGCGCATACTGCTGAATCAAGCTTTACAAAAAATCGGGTCATGGCGTTACTCAATGTCCTGTTCGGTATTGTCCTGCTCACCGGTTGCAACAGTGGTAGCAATGCCCCAGCGACGGGTACGTATACCCCCGGCACATCACCACCGGGAGGCGGGGGAGGCGGGATATCAACCGGCGGGAACAGCCCGACCCAGATCGGTACTCCGTATAGCACCGACTTTATTCTGTCGCCGCCGCAGATTGCACTGAATGACAGCGACACCGCTGTCGCCGTGTGGCAGGAAACGTTCCAAGCGGGAGCGCAGAAAATCTGGGCCGCTGTACGCAGCAACAACGCATGGGGAACCGCCACCGCCATCGATACCCTGGCGTCTGCCGACCCACGCGTCGCCATGGATCCCAATGGTCAAATCATCGTCGTCTGGTCCCGAAACTCACCCACTGGCAATCCGCCTAACAACACGCTCTGGTCACTACGCTACATCGACGGGAGATGGCAGACGGCACAGCTCATCAGCAAAACGCCAACGAGCGACAACACCGCTTACCCGCTGTCGCCGGCGGTGGCAACGGACAGCAACGGCCACATCATGGTGGTCTGGACCGACAATGGCCTGACCGGTAGCAGCACACGCAGCATTTGGGCAACACACTACGACGGCAGCAACTGGAGCCCAGCACAAACCTTAAGCGATGGAACACACACTGCCTATGAAGCGCGCGTCGCGGCGAGTGGCCTCGACAACTTCACGGTGGTCTGGACCCAAGACACCAATGTCCAAGCCCCCCCGGGCCCGGCGGCTGTCACCATGCCCAACCTCTGGACACGGCGTTACAGCAGCGGCACATGGAGCACCGCCGCCGTGCCCATCGGTCTCACCGGTCTCGTCGCCGGCGATGGCGCGACACACCTCAACCTTTCCATGAATTCCGGCGGCGGCGCCATAGTCGTGTGGGAGCAGACCCACGGCACGCAAGTATCCATCGCAAGCAATCGTTATCAGACAAGTGCGGGCTGGGGCACAGCAACGCTGATCGACAATGCAGGCACGCCGGCCTCTGCTCCTGTCGTGGCCCTGGACAACACCGGCAATGCCATCGCCGTGTGGCGGCAGGCCGACGGCACGACCCTCAATGCCTGGACCAGTGGCTCCAGTGCCGGCGCGAGTTGGCAGATCCCGACACGGCTCGGCAGCCCGGGAGTCAACGTGGAAAACATCCGTATCGGAATGGATATGGCCGGTAATGCCCTGACGATCTGGCAACAAAACCCCATGGGCAGCTTTAACCCGGCCCTCGTCACGCGACGCTACCTATCGGCCACGGGTGGTTGGGGCAGCGCATCCACGCTGAGTCTCGCCGGCACGGACATGGCCCTGGACGTCAATAGCGCAGGCAAGGCCTTGGTAGTGGCGAAACACAGTGTGAACAATGGCCTAGGCCCCCTGACTGCACCGTGGGCCTTGCTCTATCAACCGTGAAGGTAAAACGCCGCGACCCGCTGCGGGCATGGGCCGGCAATGGCGCCACTTACCAGGTAAAGAACGGTCGCGGTGCGACCCTGCGCAGTTTGCTGGATGAATCCAACGAACAACTCGCTTAAGATGGCCACCTCGCCATCACCGCCAGACAGACATGCACAAAGTCCGACTCGATCCAGGCATCGTCAGCGCCCTCCTCTCCGCGGTGTTGTTCGGCGCCAGTGTGCCCTTGGCCAAGTTACTCACCGGCCAGATACCGCCTGTGCTGTTGGCGGGCTTGTTATACCTTGGCTCTGGCATCGGCTTGCTGGCATTGTTCGGCCTGGGACGGCGGCGCGGCGCGGCCGGACAGGCGCACGCGTTTACCCTGAGAGACAGCGCGTGGCTGGGCGGCGCAATTGTCTTCGGCGGCATCATCGGCCCGGTGCTGCTGATGCTGGGACTGACCCGTACACCGGCGGCCAGCGCCTCGCTGCTACTCAACCTCGAAGGCGTGTTCACGGCGCTGCTCGCCTGGTTTGTGTTCAAGGAAAACGTCGACCGGCGTATTGCCCTCGGGATGTCGCTTATCCTCGTCGCCGGCGTACTCCTGGTGTGGCCCGCGTCCCTGGAGTTGAACAACGTCAGCGGGGCGCTGATGATCATCGCGGCCTGCGGGTGTTGGGCCATCGACAACAACCTGACGCGGCATGTGTCGGTGCACGACCCGATGTTCGTGGCGGGCACCAAGGGACTGGTGGCGGGCGTGGTGAACACCGCGATCGCCCTGGCCATGGGCAACTTACTGCCAACGTGGTCGCACATCGCCCTCGCCGGCCTGCTGGGCTTCCTGGGTTATGGCGTGAGCCTGACGCTGTTTGTGCTGGCCTTGCGCCACGTGGGTGCGGCGCGCACCGGGGCGTATTTTTCCCTCGCCCCCTTCATCGGTGCCGGCGTTGCATTGGTGCTGCTGCACGAATCCCCCGGCGGATTGTTCTGGCCGGCCACCGCACTCATGGCCGTTGGGTTGTGGTTGCACCTGGCAGAGCGCCACCAGCACGCGCACACGCATACACCGCTAGCGCACCAGCACCAGCACGCGCATGACGCACATCATCAACATGCCCACGACTTTCCCTGGGACAACGGCCAAGCTCACGGCCATTTTCATCAGCACGCGACGCTGACCCACAGCCACCCCCACTACCCGGATATCCATCACCGGCATCGGCATTAAAGCCGTGTGCAAGCGCGGACACCCTCAGGCGTTGCCCTGGCCCAGCACTTTTTTCTTCTGTGCCTTAGCGAAGTCCAGCATGCGCTGAGTGGAACGCAGCGCCCGCAGCCGCACCGATTCCTCCACGTGAATCTCATTCGCCCCGGTCTCCAGTACATGGGCCAGGCTCTGCAGATCGTTCATCGCCATCCACGGACAATGGGCGCAGCTGCGGCAAGTGGCGCCGGCGCCTCCCGTGGGCGCCTCGATGAAACGCTTGCCCGGAGCGGCCTGCTGCATCTTGTAAAAGATGGCCTTGTCCGTGGCGACGATGAAGGCCGTGTTAGGTAGTGTGCGCGCCGCGCGGATCAGCTGGGAGGTGGAGCCCACCACGTCGGCGACATCGATGACGCTGGCTGGCGACTCCGGATGCACTAACACCGCCGCCTCCGGGTGCAGTCGTTTTAAATGCACCAATGCCTCGGCCTTAAACTCCTCGTGCACGATGCAGGCACCCTGCCAGATGAGCATGTCGGCGCCGGTTTGCTTGCTTATATAGTCACCGAGATATTTATCCGGTGCCCACAGGATTTTTTTGCCCTGTTCCTTAAGATGGTTGACCACATCCACGGCGATGCTGGAGGTAACCACCCAATCGGCCCGCGCCTTCACCGCGGCACTGGTATTGGAATACACCACCACGACCCGATCTGGGTGGGCGTCACAAAAGGGAATAAACTCCTCCGCCGGACAACCAAGATCCAAAGAGCATTCCGCCTCCAGGGTCGGCATGAGCACGCGTTTTTCCGGATTGAGAATCTTGGCGGTCTCGCCCATGAAACGCACACCCGCCACCACCAGCGTGCTGGCGGCGTGTTCGTGGCCGAAGCGCGCCATGTCGAGGGAGTCGGATACATAGCCGCCGGTTTCATCGGCGATGCGTTGGATATCTTCATGGGTGTAGTAATGCGCCACCAACACCGCGTCCTGTTCTTGCAACAGGCGTTTGACCTTGTCCGACAGATACAACTGCTCCTCCGCCGACCACACCGGCAGATGGTTCATGACCACCGCCGTCTCGGGCACATTCAAGACCGGCGTGACGGGGATTTTAAGGACCGTTGCGATAGCACACCTCCATAATCGGCTGACATACTGCGCAGCTCACATTAAGTTCACCACAACTTGCAGGATTTTCCTAGCGGCCCGCCAAGATCGTTCTAAAAATCCCGGCGACGTATACCACTTGCTTAAGCATGGCTGTCATTGCGAGGCCGTGCCTTCTGCGGCCGTGGCCATCCCCTGAAGTCCCCTCACCTACCCGGATTTCGAACATGACTGACGTGCGCCTACGCTTTCGCACGTCGTGTCAGACTTCTTCGCTTGTGGCTTTCTGTAAGGCGTCAACATGGCGGGGTAACAACTGGCGGCGATGCATCACCGTGAGGATTTCGATGCGTTCAGTGGTGACACGGTAGATGATGCGGTAGGGGCGCTCCAGCAGTTCACGCAGGTCGGCAAGGGGATAATCCTGCGCCTGTCGGCCGTTGCGTGGCGCTGCCTCCAGCTGGCGCGAGCGCTTCCGCCGTCCAGTAGACCGCCGTCATCGCGTGATGCCGAAACGCTTCTCGATGTCTTCCTGCGGAATGAGCCGACCCGCGTCGATGGATACCCTGTTCGGCAGCTGTCCACGACGGTCATAGGCGCCATAGCGTTTCTTGCGGGGCTTCTGACAGCGCAGGGGCAGTAGAGGTCGCCGCCCTGGACCTTGTCCTGAAGAATGTGCGGGTAGATCCATTCGTGACTGATGGTAAGGCGCTTTTCCTTCGCCAACCAGAGGCTGATCTGTTCAGGACTCCAGTCCTCGCGCAGGAGGCGTTCAACCTGGCGCCAATCATCGGGTGTGATCCGCGGCTGGGCCTTGCGGTGGCGGCGATTGCGCGCCAGTTCGTGGGCCTGTTTGGGACGGTAGCCTTTCAAACCATGATTACGGCGCAGTTCTCGACTGACGGTGGATTTGTCAACAC
>JAYUFH010000057.1:0-7221 GCA_043738765.1 Pseudomonadota bacterium
TTGGAAATGTCCACGGAGCCGATCAACACCGAGGTGTCCTGGTTGTTGGGGTCCACCGGCGGTACCACGCCCACACCGCGGCGGTCGTGGCGTGAGAACGGTACGGCGACCACGCCGACATTTTCGTAACGCCCGTTGAATTCCTCTTTGATGCGATGGCGGCACACCGGGCAGAGATCGCCCTCTATGTGCACGCCGAGCATTTTTTCGAACTCATCGCGCAGTGCCTTTGGCACCAGGTGCAGCGGCTCTTCCGCCATGGGGCAGTTTTCGATGGCGTATGCCGGCGGCGATTGTTCCAGTCCGCGCTGCAGGCGTTCCACCAGCGAACTCTTGCCTGCACCCACGGGGCCCATGAGGTAAAGTACCTGGCGCGATTCCTCGCCGTGCATGGATGCCGAGTGAAAATAACGCACCACCTGGGCGAGGGTTGGTTCGATGCCGAAGAACTCGCCGCTGAAGAAGGGGTAGATTTTTATCTGATCATCGCCGAACAGGCGTTTTACGCGGTTGTCGCCGGCGGACGTGAGGTCCGAGGTTCCCTGTCCGGTGATGGCATCGTAGAGACGGGAATGGGCGAGCTTGGGTATGCCCGGATCGGCTTTGACTTTTTCCAGATATTCGAGAAAGGATCCTTTCCACTCGTGGGCATCCTGACTTGCCCTGCCTTTTTCGATTAGCTTGGTGAATGTGGACGTCGTATTGGTCATGACTGTCCTCCTTGCATAGCGCGGCTGTGTGTGTCTGGCAATGCCTCTTCAACCCCGCGTGTGGCGGAGTGTGTACTGCCTGGTATCCTCTTTTTGTTTTCCCTTAGTATTAGTTATAGGCTTTTCTTGCTGGGAATCCAAGTAGTGTCGGCGACAAGTGCGGATTGCTGTTCTCCACTGGTCGGTTGACGCGCGGCGCAGGCGGGGACCGGGAGAACCCGGCAATTTCTCCCCCGTCGACCCGGCCCTATCGAGCTGGAATTACCCCCATCACTTGTCATTCAGACTGATTCTCCTGAATTCAGTTCCGCGCGCAGGACTAGACCACGAATTGTCCTGAGGTTGACACACCAACGGCGACCGGGCACGTTGTGTTTCCGAAAGTGGATTTTTCTGCCGCGGCATGCGCGGGTATCCGCTTCGACTGGTGTCTACTCGTTGGCCCCTGCCGATGTTGATCGACAGCGGAATTTTTAATAAAACTCAAGGCGGGGGCGATCCCGTCTAGTGCTGGACAGGACGAATCCGTGCGTGACACACTGGATGGCTGTTCAACCTAATCTTAGGTTAAGGATGATCTCATGACCGCAGCACAGGAAACGCAAGCCGCTAAAGACAGGCTGGTCGCGGATTTCAAGACGGTCGTCAGCGATGTCGAGGAGTTACTGAAGGCCACCGTCAGCCAGACCGGTGAGCGCGCCCAGGCGGCGCGCGCCCGCATTGAGGAAAGTCTGAACGAGGCACGGGAGCGACTGGCCACACTGCAAGATGATCTGCAAGATGATCTGATAGACCAGTCCATAGCCGCGGCGCGTGCGACTAATCAGATGGTGCACGACAATCCGTGGCAATCGGTGGCGGTGGCCGCTGGCATCGGATTCCTCCTTGGACTGATTACCGGTCGTCGCTAAGCACATGGCTGACTCTGTCAAAGAGAAGGAGGCCACGCGCTCCGCCGGTTTGTTGACTTCAAGCCGGCGCCTGGCGACCAGCCTGCTGGCGATGGTGCAAACCCGGCTGGAGATCGTGGCCGCTGAATTCGAAGAGGAGCGGGAGCGACTGCGGGAGCTGGTGGTGTACGGCCTGATGTCGATATTGTTCATCAGTTTCGGCATTATTTTCCTGACGTTGCTGGTGGTGTTGTTGCTGTGGCAGGATCACCGTTACTCCGTGCTAGGCGCGTTTAGTGTGATCTATCTGGGGCTCGGGGCTTTCGCCTTCGTCATACTGCGGCGCAAACTGCGCGAACGCCCACGCTTGTTTGCCACCACCATCGCCGAGTTGAAGAAAGACCGGGAGTCCCTTACGCCACGTGCATGAGTATCCTGCTATGAACACGCGCATCGCCGCCCTTCGTCAGCGTCGCGCGCAGTTGGTCGTCCGCGCCGCTTTACAGCGTGCACAGGTGGCGCAGGCGCTACAGCCCTGGCAGAAGCCGCTGACCTTGGTGGATACGCTGATCGAGGTGGTGCGTGTTGTTCGCCGGCATCCGGTGTTGGCGGCGGTGGGCGTGTCGCTGTTCGCGTCGGGCACACGCCACCGTTGGTTGATGTGGGTGGGTCGCCTGGTTACCTTGTGGGATGTCGTGCAGGGTGTGCGTGCGCTTTGGCATAAACGCCCGGCCTGAGGTGCGGATAGGTATCCGGTTGTGACCGGCCCAAGGGCGCACTTCCTCACTCTCCACGACATGGCTATCCGTTTTCTTGACTCTGGAATGAGGGGGAATCGCCGCACTCCATGGCGCGTAGAAGGGGCGGTGTCATTGCCATCGCCCACCTGGGCAGGCTAGACTGAACGCCACCTTGCCCCGCCCAGGGATCGGCGGGTCCGGTATGCCGTATACCCTACATTGGCACAAGGAGGTGCCCATGACACGCTTGCCACGCATCGTGTTGCCCGGCCAGCCGCAGCTTATCCTTCAACGCGGTCACGGCGCTGAGCCTATTTTCCGCCGTGAGCGCGATTACCGGTTTTATCTGGACAGTCTCGACAGCGCGGCCCAACGCTACGGTGGCGACGTACACGCCTATGTGTTGATGCCCGAGCATGTGTACCTGCTCATCACCCCCTATGCCGAAGACAGTCTTGCGCGCATCCTGCAACAGGTAGGGCGCTCATTTGTCCGCTATTTGAAACATGCCTACCAACGCTCCGGCGGCCTGTGGGATGGCCGGTACAAAGCAGCTATCGTCGATAGCGAGCGCTATCTCCTGGCCTGCTATCGCTATGTCGAACTGGATCCGGTCCGCGCCCGCCAGGTAGCGCGCCCGGGTGATTACCCCTGGTCAAGTTACCGCGCCCATGCCTTGGGAGACGTTGATCCCTTGCTGCGTGATCATCTTCTGTATCAGACGTTGGGGTCGACTCCGGACGCACGTAGCAAGGTGTACAGCGGTTTGTTTGACGTCCAATTGGATGAGTCATCCATGGCTGCGATCCAATCGGCAATGATGTCGGGCTGGGTACTCGGCAGCGATCACTTCAAGGCAGAGTTGATGGCTGTTCTGGTACGGCGCAGTGCGGTGCCTGCAGTGGAGGCACGCTGCGGGGTACGCGAGTTAGTGGGCGAGGAGTAGGGTGTTGCCCGGGTGCTTGCCCTGGCCAGCGGGTTGCGAACCCGTGTAGGATAGACGTAAGAATAACGACGCGAACCGCTGACCCATGGAAAGCCCACTCTACAAGGTTGTCTTTTCCGGCGACCTGGAAGAGGGGTACGCGCCGGACGTGGTCAAACGCCGGTGTGCCGCGCTGTTTAAAAAGCCGCCCGCGCAGATCGAGTCGCTGTTCGCCGGCAAGTCGGTGACCATCAAGTCTGGCCTGACCCGGCAGCAGGCTGAAAACTATGTTCGGGCGCTGCGCCACATTGGCGCCAAGGCCAGGATCACCACCACCACGGGTTCTGCGACGGCGGCGCAGAGACCCAAGACCAAAACCAATTCTAAAGCCAAGACAGTGGTACAACCCGCGACACGGGTCGACCGCTTGCTCGCGGGTTTCAAGGGGCAGTCGGCGCCTGGATGTCCCGTCACATGGAGTTCGACGCCGATCGCTACGAGGCCAGGCTGGCAGGTAGTGAAAATTTCAAACACACCACCATCCAACTGAGCCGTCTGGGTCTGGCGCACGCCGAGGTTATGCGCAATCTCAGTGCCTCCTGGGAGGAGCATCAGCGCCTGGTGGACAATCTGTCCGCGGCAGTGGTGTACGCCCTGGCGCAGCAACCGAAGAACATCGAAGAAAAGATCGAGAAGGACATGGAGCTGGAGCGTAGCGAGCGGTTCGACACCCATCCCTCGGATATCGAGCGTATCGAAAATGCCATGCTCGAAGAGGCCGCGGGGATGTTTCAGGTCGAGCTGCCGGCGCAGTCTTTATTGGCTAAGTTTTCCGAGCTGTCGGGCGACAGTACCTACCGCTACTACCGCCGGCAGCTGCAGCTAGACGTGACGAAGTCGCAACTCATTCCGGTGGAGGTATTCACTGCCGCGCCACACGATTAGCCAAGTAGTGGCCTGAGCCGGACACTCTCTTTTGCGGCGCTTTTAATATTGTCCTGGCCGCAAGATCCGCACGACCTGGGCTTAGCATCGATCCACGAGGTCTAGGCCTGGCCGATGCGCGGTTGGGGAATCTCTGCTTGGAGTTAAACAATGCACCTGATTACTTTTTTTGACGCCGGCGAGTATCACACCGGTGTGCTCGATCGCGCTGCGGGCGAAGTGATTGATCTGGCCCTGGCCGCCCCGGACCTGCCCACCGACATGACCGCATTCATTGCACTCGGCGCGTCCGGACTTGCGTCGGCACGCCACGCCTTGGCGGGCGGATCAGGCCGGCGTCCCCTGGCGCAGGTGCTGCGGGTGGCGCCCATCGTGCGGCCGCGGCGCAATCTCTTCTGCGTCGGCAAGAATTACCGCGCCCACGCGCAGGAGGTACGCTCCCTCGGCACCGGCATCGACGACGCGCGGGACGGTATTCCCGCGCAACCGATTATTTTCACCAAGGCGACGTCGTCCGTTATCGGTCCGGGCGCGCCGATCCCGGCCTGGCTCGACACCACTGGCTCGGTGGACTACGAAGGGGAGTTGGCGGTGGTGATCGGACAGGGCGGGCGGGGTATCGCGCGCGACGTTGCCATGAAACATGTTTATGGGTACACCATTGTTAACGACGTCACCTCACGCATTCTGCAGACCCGTCACCAGCAGTGGTTTCTGGGCAAGAGCCTCGATGGCTTCTGTCCCATGGGGCCGGCGCTGGTGACGGCTGACGCGGTGCCCGACGTCAGTCAGTTGCACCTGCAGACCTGGGTCAACGGCGAGCTGCGACAGGATGCCCGTATTGCCGATCTGATCTTCGATATTCCGACGCTCATCGAGACGCTGTCGCGCAGCATTACCCTGGAACCGGGGGACATCATCGCGACGGGCACGCCCTCTGGCGTTGGTGTGGGCTACAGTCCCCCACGCTATTTGAAACCGGGGGATCGGGTGACGATCAGCGTCGATCCTATCGGCATTCTGGAAAATCCTGTCGAGTAACACCGGTGGCCACCGCAAGCAAGGTTGCTGCTTCCGCCGGAAACCAGGTGGGGCTGCGGATCAGGCCGGGGTTCAGGCGGCGTGTGGGGATGACAGAAAATCCGCCAGCGGCTCCGGCTTGTGCACACCATAGCCCTGCACGTAGTCGATACCGATTTTCCCCAGCTCCTCGATGAGTGCGGCACTTTCCACGAACTCGGCGATGGTAGCGACACCCATGACATGGCCGATCTCGTTGATGGCGCTGACGAAGGAACGGTTCAGTGGGTCGTTCAGCATATTGACAACGAAATGTCCGTCGATTTTTATATAGTCCACGGCCAGGTTGCCGAGATAACCGAACGAACTCAGGCCGCTGCCGAAGTCGTCCAGCGCGAAGCTGCATCCGAGGGCGCGCAGATTACGCATAAACTCCATGGCCGCTGCGAGATTGGTGATGGCGGCGGTTTCGGTGATTTCGAAACACAGACTTTCTGGATCGATATTTTTCTCTTCGATCAGCGTCTTGATGCAGTCCAGTATTTCGTTATTGCCAAGCGATAGTCCGGAGAGATTAATAGCCATGGTCAGGTGTTTCGCTTTTCCCTGCGCACGCTGCCCGGCAAGTATTTCAATGGCGTTGCGTATAACCCAAAGATCGATCGATGGCATCAGGTTGTAGCGCTCGGCCGCCGGGATAAAGGCCATGGGCGGTACCAGTTTTCCGTCTTCGTCACGCAATCGGATTAGTACTTCGCAGTGTGTCCGTAGTGTTTTATCCGATGTCGGCCGTATCAGCTGACCGTGCAGTTCGAAGCGGTCTTGTTCGAGCGCCTGTTTGATACGCGATACCCATTGCATTTCCCCGTGTCGTTGCGCCAGGTCCTTATCGTGCTCTTGGTATATTTGTACGCGGTTGCGTCCGGAGTCCTTGGCGACGTAACAGGCGGCATCGGCGTTTTTCATGGCTTCTGCGATGTCTGCATTGGCGGAGGTGATGGACACCAGGCCGATACTGATACTGATATCGAAAGGCTGTTTCTGCCAGACAAAGCGGTATTTCTTCACATTGAGGCGCATGGCCTCGGCGATCTCAGTCGCTTTTTCCATATCGCAGCCCTCGAACAGGACACCGAACTCGTCACCGCCCAGGCGCGCCAGCATGTCTGACGCACGCGTCTCGCTCTCCAGTATGGACGCGACCTGTTTTAACATCTCATCCCCCGCCACGTGTCCGCAAGTATCGTTGACCACCTTGAACTGATCCAGGTCGATATAGCAAAGCACGTGATGTTGCTGCTCGAGCCGGGCAGTTTGCATGGCATGCTCCAAACGCTTTTCGAAGGCACGCCGGTTGTGTCGACCTGTCAGTACATCGTGATAAGTGAGATGTAGAAGTTCTTTATTCTTTTCTTTCAGCGTTGCGGCCGCAGATAAGAAGCGGTTGTTGTAATCGTTTAGCGCCTCACGCACATTTTCCAGTTCCCGTATATTAACTATTCCATGGAAGTCACCGGGGATGACACTGGCGTCCCCGGTGTATAGGTCAGTCAAGTATTGAGTGAGGCGGGTAAGGGGGCGTGCAATGGAAAAGGTCAGCAGGGCCGCCAACAGAATAATAAGTCCGATGGTGTAACCGAGGTATCCCATGAATACCCGGTGCACCAGTTTTGACAGCGCGTCAACCTCGTCCGATGGTGATATCTTTATCGTGGCGTTGTCGATGGAGTTGCCGATGCCGGTTGTGCCGTAATCAGGCAGATGCCAGTCTATTTTCTGGATCGACGAATGTTTTAGTATCGCGAACTTGTCCAGCGCCTGATTCAGGTTCATGCGCATCCCGACATAGCCGAGTAGTATCGGCGGATTCACGGACGTGTTCTTGACGGAATGAAAATACAGGAGGTACACAGTCGAGCCTTCTTTTACAAAGGCCGGCTGGTCTATGGCACCGGGCTGAACGATCGGTGCCAGCACTACGTCGCTTGTCA
>JAYUFH010000058.1:0-7197 GCA_043738765.1 Pseudomonadota bacterium
CGTTTCCCCAGGGACACGAGGAACGAAAAAACGCCCACTGTCTAGCGTCGCGCCGAACACCATTCCTCCCCGGTCATTCCATCGGTACTTCACGCAACCGCCCCAGCGACCGGCCCTTGAGGGCGTAGGCCGTCTCGGGGGCGAACCGGCCGGTGCCGCTCAAGCCGCCGGCGTGTTCGGTATCCAGCAGCATCTCCCAGCCCGTGCCGTCGTGCAGGCGCGGCAGCTGGAAAGCGATCTCCTCGTGATGCGCGTTGAACAGCAGCAGGAAATTATCATCGTGCAGGCGCTGACCACGCTGGTCGTACTCATCCAGCTGTTCGCCCGCCAGCAGCAGTCCCAGGCAGCGCGCATGACTCTGGTGCCACTCCTCCTCGCTCATCTCGCGCCCTTCCGGGGTGAGCCAGACGATGTCCTTGGCGTCGCTGCCGTGTATGCGCCGGCCTTGGAAGAAAGAGCGGCGGCGGAACATCGGATGCTCGCGGCGCAGCCGCACCAGGCGCTGCACATAGGCGAAGAAGGCCTGCTCCTCGTCACTGATGTCCCAGCGCACCCAGCTCAGCTCGTTGTCCTGGCAGTAGGCGTTGTTGTTGCCCTGCTGGCTGCGGCCCATGGAATCGCCCGCCAGCAGCATCGGCACGCCCTGGGAGAGCATCAGGGTGGCGAGGAAATTGCGCTTCTGTTTTGCGCGCAGCGCGCGGACCCCGGGATCGTCCGTCGGCCCCTCGGCGCCGCAGTTCCAGCTGATGTTGTGGTCGTCGCCGTCACGGTTGTCCTCGAGGTTGGCGGCATTGTGTTTCTGTTCGTAGCTCACCAGGTCATCGAGGGTATAGCCGTCGTGGGCGGTGATGAAGTTGATGCTGGCATAGGGGCGACGCCCGCCGTGCTCGTAGAGATCGCTAGAGCCGGTGAGGCGATAGGCGAGCTCGCCGATCCGTCCGCCGTCGCCCTTCCAGTAGGCGCGCACGGCGTCGCGATACTTGCCGTTCCATTCGGTCCAGCCGATAGGGAAATTGCCGACCTGGTAGCCACCCTCGCCCAGGTCCCAGGGTTCGGCGATAAGTTTCACCTGGGACAGCACCGGGTCCTGGTGAATGATGTCGAAGAATGCACCGAGCCGGTCGACCTCGTACAACTCGCGCGCCAGCGCCGAGGCCAGATCGAAACGGAAGCCGTCGACGTGCATCTCCAGCACCCAGTGGCGCAAACTGTCCATGATCAATTGCAGGACCCGTGGATGCATCATGTTGAGGGTGTTGCCGCAACCGGTGAAGTCCATGTAGTAACGCGGGTCCTCCGCGCTCAGCCGGTAATAGGCCTGGTTGTCGATACCGCGGAACGACAGCGTCGGGCCCAGGTGATTGCCCTCCGCGGTGTGGTTGTAGACCACGTCGAGGATCACCTCGATGCCGGCGGAGTGCAGGCGCTTGACCATGGTCTTGAACTCGCCGATGTGGCCGCTCGCCGAATAGCGCATGTCGGGCGCGAAGTAGCCGATGGAGTTGTAGCCCCAGTAGTTGCGCAGACCCTTCTCGATCAGACGGCGGTCGTCGATGAAACTGTGCACCGGCATGATCTCGACCGCCGTCACGCCGAGGCGCTTCAAGTGCTCGATCACCGGCTCGGTGCACAGGCCGGCATAGGTGCCACGCAGTGGCAGCGGTACTTGCGGGTGCAGCATGGTGTAGCCCCTGACGTGCAGCTCGTAGATGATGGTGTCGTGCCAGGGCGTGCGCAACGGCCGGTCATTGCCCCAGCTGAAGGCCGTGTCGATGACCTTGCACTTGGGCATGCCCGGCGCATTGTTATGCCGGTCGAAGGACAGATCGGCAAGCTTGGAGCCGACTTTGTAGCCGAACTGGGCGTCGCTCCACTGCATATTGCCGACGATGCTCTTGGCGTAGGGATCGATCAGCAGCTTGTTGGCGTTGAAACGCTGTCCATCCTTGGGCGCATAGGGTCCATGTACCCGGTAACCATAAAGCATGCCCGGCCGGATCTCGGGCAGATAGCAGTGCCAGACGTGATCGGTCTGCCAGGGCATTGTGATGCGCTGCACCTCGTGCCGGCCCTTGGGGTCGAACAGACACAACTCCACACCCTCGGCGCGCTCCGAAAAAAGGGCGAAGTTAACACCCTCCCCGTCCCAGGTCGCCCCCAGCGGATAGGGACTCCCAAGCCATACAGCCAGTGCCCGGTTCATCCTGTGCGGCATTAAGCGCCTCGCATTGGGTATGATTTATTTTTCGTACTTACGCCGAATGCCGCTCTCCCAAGGGCTCGGCATCGCCCGGAAGCGCGTCAACCACCAGCCTCACAGCGGAAATACAACACGGCCAGGGGCGGCAGGGTCAGCGACAGGGAATGATAACGACCGCTGGCCGGCGTCGGCGCCGAGTCGACCCCCCCGAGATTGCCCATGCCACTCCCCCCGTATTCCCTTGAATCGCTGTTCAACACCTCGCGCCAATAACCGGCGCGCGGCACGCCGACGCGGTAATTGCTGCGCGGCTCGGGTGTGAAGTTGCACACCACCAGCACGTCGTCGTTCGCCTGCACCCCCTTGCGCAGGAAGGCCAGCACGCTGTTCTCCCAATCGTGATTGTCGATCCACTCGAAGCCGTCGGCGTCGAAATCGCGTTGGTGCATCGCCGGCGTGCGGCGGTAGAAATGGTTCACGTCCCGGGTCCAGCGCAAGATGCCGTGGTGCGCGGGATCGTTCAGCAGATGCCAATCGAGGCTGGACTCGTGGCTCCACTCGTTCCACTGGCCGAATTCGCCACCCATGAACAGCAGCTTCTTGCCGGGATGGGCGTACAGATAGCCGAGCAGCAGGCGCAGGTTGGCGCGCTGCTGCCAGACGTCGCCGGGCATCTTGTTGATGAGCGAGCCCTTGCCATGGACCACCTCGTCGTGGGACAGGGGCAGCACGAAGTTTTCGGTGAAGGCATACCAGACACCGAAGGTGATTTCGTTCTGGTGGTGCTTGCGGTAGACCGGGTCCTTGGAAAAATAATCCAGGGTGTCGTGCATCCAACCCATGTTCCACTTGAGGCCGAAGCCCAAGCCGCCGACGTCCGTCGGGCGCGACACCATCGGCCAGGCCGTCGACTCCTCGGCGATGGTCTGGGTGTCCGGGTGATCGCGGTACAGGATATGATTCATGTCGCGCAGGAAGGAGACGGCCTGGAGGTTTTCCCGGCCGCCGTACTCGTTGGGGATCCATTCACCGGCACGGCGCGCATAGTCCAGATACAGCATCGAGGCCACGGCGTCGACGCGCAGGCCGTCGGCGTGATATTTCTCCAGCCAGAAGGCCGCACTGCTGCCGAGAAAACCGCGCACCTCGTGGCGGCCGTAGTTGAACACGCCGCTGCTCCACTCCGGATGGAAACCCTGGCGCGGATCGGCGTGCTCGTAGACATGCGACCCGCCGAAGTACGCCAGGCCGTGTTCGTCATTGGGAAAATGCGAGGGCACCCAGTCGAGGATCACACCGATACCGGCCTGATGGAAACGGTCGATCAGAGTCATCAGATCCTGCGGCTCGCCATAGCGCGCGGTGGGTGCGAAATAACCGGTGCACTGATAGCCCCAGGAACCGTAAAACGGATGCTCCATCACCGGCATCAGTTCGACATGCGTGAACCCCATGTCGCTGACATAAGCGACCAGTGACTCGGCCATCTCGCGATAGGTCAGCGAACGATTGCCCTGCTCCGGCACGCGCCGCCAGGAGCCGAGGTGCACTTCATAGGTGGACATGGGCGCGCCCAGCGCGTTGGCCGCCTTGCGCCTGGCCATCCAATCGGCGTCGTTCCATTCGTAGTCCAGGTCCCAGACCACCGAGGCGGTACGCGGCGGCAGTTCGGCACGCAAGGCGAAGGGATCGGCCTTGTCCACGGTGTAGTGAGTGTGTTCCGACTCGATGCGGTATTTGTAGAGGGCGCCCTTGCCGACACCCGCCACGAATCCTTCCCAAATACCGGAACCGTCCGGACGTACATTCAGGGGATGCGTTGCGCCGTCCCAGTGGTTGAAGTCGCCGATGAGTGCCACGCGCCGGGCGCCGGGCGCCCAAACCGCAAAGCGTGTGCCGGCCTGGCCGTCCTCGTTGACGAGGTGCGCGCCGAGCTTTTCGTAGAGGCGGAAGTGATTGCCCTGCTTGAGCAGGTAGATGTCGTAATCGGTGAGCACATGGTCGCTGCGGGTAGCGACTGGGGTGCTGACTTCCTGACTCGTCTGCTGCTTCGGCATGATCTATCCCTAAGTGTGCGCGCGTCCAGAAAAATGGAAGCATTGCCACAACCCAACCCGTTTGGCGGACCGATGCTGGAGCTGTTGCTGGCGAAGCTCCGCAAAACTGACGCCCGTAGTCAGGCACGGATCTTAAAAGATGGTGATACGCGATGCGGCCCGTCACACGCGACGGGCCGCTCGAAGTGAAGCACGATTATAACAGTTTAGAATTGGAATGTCGCGTCGGACGAGGATGCGGGATCGCAAATCACTGCGTCATCACGGTGCATCCGTTTGCCCAATGCACTGGCTGCGATGATTTGAAAAATATTCTAGGACTATATGTAAGTATACCGACAGATAATCAGAAAATCTAAAATAGCACTCGTGATGCCCGGCGAATCGACACTCGCTTGCGGCGCGGGAAAGATGCAGAACCCTCCCCGGAAATCAAACACCGACGACTTACCACGTTGCCGATGACGGCTTCCACGACGGCCACGGAGGCTATCCGATGTCCTGGTCCGCTTCATCCCATAAAAACGAAAAAAATGTGGACTAATTCACAGAACGCCGCATCCGGATGCTGTATTTCTAACACCGCTATTCACCAAGCCCTGAAAGGAGAACCCATGAAAGTACGCATGAACCGACTATCACCGAAGCCAGGATGCCTTCATGTCTCCATCTAATAATAAGCTGCGGCCGCAAGCTTTCAGTTCTACCGTCCTGCGCCATGTCCTGGCCATGGCCGCCACGACACTGTCCCTCGTCGTTGCAACAGGCCTGCACGCAGACGGCGGCACGGACGACGATCAGCACCGCGCGCAACAGACCTTTCGGGATGACAGCGGCACGATTACCACTTTCAGCACGAGCGGATCGATCGACACGCAGAACCCGTTCTTCCAGGTCCTGGGAACGAACGGGCGCGCCTGCGTCACTTGCCATCAGCCGAGCGACGCCTGGAGCGTGACACCCGCGCACCTGCGGAAACGCTTCGAAACCAGCCGCGGCCTCGATCCGATTTTCCGTCTCAACGACGGCGCTAATTGTTCCAATGCCGATGTGTCAAACGTGGCTGCACGCCGTAGCGCATACAGCCTGCTGTTAAACAAAGGACTGATTCGCATAGCGTTGCCGCTGCCGCGCAATGCGGAGTTCAGCCTGGTGTCCGTTGACGACCCCTACCATTGCTCAACTTCCACCGAGCTGTCGATGTATCGCCGCCCCCCACCGACCGCTAACGTAAAATTTCTCAGTAGCGTGATGTGGGATGGGCGTGAAACCGTTGCCGGTCAATCGATCGCCGACGACCTGAAGACCCAGGCAAAAAACGCGACGCTCGGGCATGCACAAGGATTGAGCGCTCCGACGGATCGGCAGTTACAAGAAATCGTCGACTTTCAACTTGGATTATTTGCCGCCCAGTCGCGCGACGATGCGGCTGGCAGTCTCGACCGGGATGGTGCGCGTGGCGGACCGCGCAAACTTTCCGCGGAGCCATTCTTCATCGGCATCAATGACCCGCTGGGAATGAACCCGGCAGGAGCACCCTTCAGCCCGGAGGCATTCAGCCTGTTCAAGGATTGGGAATACATCGGCAGTTATCATTACGACGACAGAACGGATGCACGGGTACCCGTGGCGCGCGGAGAAAAGATATTCAACACCCGACCCATCAGCATCACACGCGTTGGCGGATTAAATGACAAGCTCGGCCTACCCGTCATCCCCGGCACTTGCACCACGTGTCATGACACCCCGAACGCAGGCGACCATTCCGTGACGATGCCGCTCGACATCGGCGTCAGCGATGCCGCGCGCCGCACACGCGACCTGCCGTTATTCACGCTGCGCTGTCTCGGCACCGGCACCATTGTGCAGACCTCTGACCCTGGCCGCGCCATGATCTCGGGCAAATGCGCCGATATCGGCAAAGTCAAAGGCCCCACTCTGCGCGGATTGGCGGCGCGGCCACCGTACTTCCACAATGGTTCGGCCGCAACGTTGATGGAGGTGGTCGACTTTTACAACACCCGCTTCGCTCTTGGACTGACGTCGCAGGATAAACTGGATCTCGTCGCGTTTCTGCGGTCTGTCTGAACATGGGTTGGGTATAATGCTGCAATTCAGGCGGCGATTCGGATTATTAATAAAGCTGGCATCGGGAAACCGGGTGTTGGCGATGCGGCTGACGTCGAGATAAACGCTGGCATCGGCATATCAACCGCCATTGAGCGCGCGTCATCCCCCTCGTGGGTATAATCAAGGTTCAGATAGCCGGACGCGACCGTATCGGTGCCCCGAAATGGGCATGGCCTCCTTCGTCTAGGATGCTATGATTGGGTTTATGACCAAGATGTTTTGTCACTTGTCAAACGCCGATCAACACAGAGATGGGGTCACCAACGAGGGAGTGATGAAACGCCGCGTCGCCCAGTGGGTGGCGGCCTGTCTATGCCTCATGGTTCTGGCCGCACCGGCCTCGGCCAATCCACAGAAGCCATACTCCCCACCGCTGGTTCGGGTCGGCGTGTTCGACAATCGGCCTATCGTGTTTACCCTCAATAACGGTCGGCAGGCCGGCATCGCCATCGACGTGCTCGAATACGTCGCCCGCCAGGAAGGCTGGACGTTGAAATATGTCGTCGCCCCCTGGGCGGAATTACTGAGCAAACTGGACGATGGCAGCATCGATCTGGTGGTCGGCATCGCCTACACCGAGGAACGCGCGCAGCGCTATAACTTCACGCGCGAAAGCCTGGTCGGCAACTGGGGCATCGTCTACAAGCGCCCGGAACTGCGCATCATGTCCCCCCTGGATCTGGAGGACCGGCGCGTGGCCATGCTGCGTGGCGGGACCCACTCCATTGCCTTCCTCCAGTTGCTGCGCCAGTTCGGTGTCAATGCCACCGCCATCGAGACCAGCAGCTATGCCGAGGCCATGGAACTGAC
>JAYUFH010000059.1:0-2725 GCA_043738765.1 Pseudomonadota bacterium
ATCAGCCGTAAGCCATTCAATTACTGGTGGGCCCGCTAGGACTTGAACCTAGGACCAAGGGATTATGAGTCCCCTGCTCTAACCAACTGAGCTACGGGCCCGTGGAGAGGCGACCTTAATCCAGGAAGCTGCGCAGATGGTCGGAGCGACTCGGGTGACGCAGCTTGCGCAGGGCCTTGGCTTCGATCTGGCGTATGCGTTCACGCGTGACATCGAACTGCTTGCCGACTTCTTCCAAAGTGTGGTCGGTGTTCATTTCGATGCCGAAGCGCATACGCAGCACCTTGGCCTCGCGCGGCGTCAGGGTGTTGAGGATCTCGGTGGTCGCGTTCTTGAGTCCCGCCAGGGTCGCCGCGTCGGTGGGCGCGGTGATGCTGGTGTCCTCGACGAAATCGCCGAGATGCGAATCCTCATCGTCGCCGATGGGCGTCTCCATGGAGATGGGTTCCTTGGCGATCTTGAGCACCTTGCGGATCTTGTCCTCGGGCATTTCCATGCGCACGGCGAGTTCTTCCGGCGTGGCCTCGCGGCCCATCTCCTGCAGCATCTGACGGCTGATGCGATTCAGTTTGTTGATGGTCTCGATCATGTGCACCGGAATACGGATGGTGCGCGCCTGATCGGCGATGGAGCGGGTGATGGCCTGGCGGATCCACCAGGTGGCATAGGTCGAGAACTTGTAGCCGCGACGGTATTCGAACTTGTCCACGGCCTTCATCAGGCCGATGTTGCCTTCCTGGATGAGATCGAGGAATTGCAAGCCACGGTTGGTGTACTTCTTGGCGATGGAGATCACCAGGCGCAGGTTGGCCTCGACCATTTCCTTCTTCGCGCGGCGCGCCTTGGCCTCGCCGATGGACATGCGGCGGTTGACTTCTTTCAGCTCGCCGATGGGCATGCCCACCCGCTCCTGCAGCATGGCCAGCTTGTTTTGCGCCGAGGTGAGGGTTTCGAGGTAACGCTCGACCACCTCCGCGTTGCACTCGCCGGATTTCTGGATCTTCTTGATCCAGCGGGGATTCGCCTCGTGGCCGGGGAAAGACTTGATAAAGGACTTGCGCGGCAGGCGGGCCTTGCCGACGCAGATATCCATAATGACCTTTTCCTGTTCACGCGCCAGGTCCACCAAGGTACGTACCTGCTCCACCAGACGGTTGATCTGCTTGGAGACAAACTTGATCTCGAGAAATTCCTCCGCCAACTTGGCCTGAATCTTGTTCACCTCGGGACTGCCGAAGCCCTTCTTCTCCAGGGCCTTGGCCAGGCTTCCCTGCAGCTTGCGGATGCGGCCAAAGCGCGCCAGGGCCTCCTCGCGATCGGGGCCGGTATCCTCTTCGGTCGCGGTACTGGCAGTGTCGCTGTCGTCGTCGCTGTCGTCGTCCTTGACATCGGCGGCATCCACGCGCACCACCTCGGGGGGCGGTGTGTCCGGCGCATTCGGGTCGATGAAATCCACCACCAAGTCGGTCAGGCGCATCTGGTCGGTCTCGACCATTTCCATCATGCGCAACACCTCAGTCATGGTGGCCGGGCAGCTAGCGATGGCCTCGATGCTCTGACGGATGCCGTCTTCGATGCGCTTGGCCAGCTCGATTTCGCCCTGACGCGTCAGTAGTTCCACCGTGCCCATTTCGCGCATATACATGCGCACCGGGTCGGTGGTGCGGCCGAATTCGTTCTCCACGGCGGACACCAGCACCTGCTCCGCTTCTTCCGCGACCTCTTCGTCGTCGGTGGACGCGGTTTCAGTTTTGAGCAGCAGGGTGTCGGGGTCCGGGGCCTGGTCGTAGACCTCGATCCCCATATCGTTGATCATGTTGATCACCGCCTCGATCTGGTCGGTGTCGTGCACACCTTCAGGCAGGTGATCGTTGATATCCCGATAAGTGAGAAAGCCTTGCTCTTTGCCTTGAATAATCAGCTTTTTAAGCTGCAGACGTTGGGTTTCTTGATCCATTGCGCGCGGTAACCAGGTTCGGATTAAGGATAAAAAGTGTAATCGGTCAGTATATAACAAATGGCGACGAGGCCAAAACATTTCAATCGGCTGAATGTATACGGGTCAACGACTTTTTCTCCTCCAAAAGTTGGCGTAACTGGGCCTTTTCCGTGTCATCCAGGCGCCCGGTGAGGTGCTCCTTCTGCGTCAGCACTTCCGTTTGCAACTTATTGGATTCACGCCGGAGTTGCTGGAATAAGTCCAAAAACTCTGCCTCAACATCCTGCTGCAACATGGGATGCTGCCAAGCCGCCAGTCTCGCCAAATGATGTTGGTACTCACTATCACGGTAATGTTCGATAATGAAACCCGTCTTAAGTTCCGGCTTGGCACGTAACAAAGCCACTAAATCCGCCAGAAAATCGCCCCCTCTTAGGGATAGGCCCTGTAAAAATGCTGCCTCCGGCACATGCTGGACCAGGTGCGGATGCAAGAGGAGTAACGCCACCGCCGTCTGCATCAACGTGGGCACCCCCTTGGCGCCACGCTGAGCCACCGTTGGCCTGCGCACGGGGCCGCGAGGTGGAGCTATCGGCGAACGGTGGGCGCCTTCCGCCGGGGCCATGATCACAGACAGATTTTCCACGGGGAGACGGGTGATTTCCGCCAACCGGTTCACCATTAACTGACGCAAAATACCCGGTGGAAGGCTGGAGACCAGGGGGCGTGCAAGCTCCACCAACCGCGCCCGACCATCCAAACGGCTCAGGTCTACCTGCGCGCTGA
>JAYUFH010000060.1:0-2723 GCA_043738765.1 Pseudomonadota bacterium
TTCGTGGGCTTTCTGATCGCGGGACTCGTGGGCACCTATTGGGGACTTACGGCACCCTACCTCTATGCTGCAATGTTATGGTGCAGCTCTAACGTCGACTTGTCTGGCGCCAGCGAACGGGCATCGACTGCCGTTCCGCGCCGCTGAAGGATATTGAACAATGTGTGGCATTGCCGGCTTTGCTGGCTTTGAACTGAATCGAACCGAAGCAGAAGAGCGGATCCACAGGATGTGCGATGCCATCCTGCATCGTGGACCGGATTCCGCCGGTTACCTCGTGCTGCCTGAAATCACGATGGGCATGCGCCGCCTGAGCATCATCGACGTTGCCGGCGGCACTCAGCCCATTTCCAACGAGGACGGCACGGTCTCCGTGGTCTTCAACGGCGAAATCTACAATCACCACGAGTTGCGACGCAGACTGCAGGGCTCCGGACATACGTTCAAGACGCGCAGCGACACTGAAGTGCTCGTGCATCTGTACGAAGAACTCGGCACGCACATGGTAGCCGAGCTGCACGGGATGTTTGCGTTTTCGATCTGGGACGATCGTCGCAAACAACTGCTGCTTGCCCGTGACCGGACCGGCATGAAACCGCTCTACTATGCCGAGTACGGCCGTTCCCTGACCTGGTTTTCAGAACTGCGCTCGCTGCTGGCCGGCCATCCGCCTCGCCCCGCTGTTTCAACGGCAGCGATCATGCAGTACCTGGCCTTCGGATACGTTCCCGATCCGGGCAGCATCTTTGAAGGTGTTTACAAGCTGCCACCAGGCCACATGATGGTCTGGAGTGCGCGCCGCGGCGTGGAGATCAACCGCTACTGGTCGCCTCTGCCTCCGGGCCCTCCACCGGCCGACGAAGCCGCAATCGTTGATGTATTGAAGCAGAAGCTGGGCAAAGCGGTGGAATCGCACCTGGAGTCGGAGGTGCCACTGGGCGCCTTCCTGTCCGGCGGACTCGACTCCTCAACAGTGGTTTCGCTCATGAGTCGATACGCGAAGGGCCGGGTAAAGACCTTCACGATCGGCTTTGGAGAACCGCAGTACGACGAATCGTTGGCCGCGCGAGAAGTGGCCGGTATCCTGGGGACAGAACATACCGAGCTGCGGGTCGAGCCGGACGTTGACTCGTTGTTCGAGACCATAGCCGAGATATTCGACGAGCCCTTCGGCGATTCATCCGCCATCCCCAGTTTTCTGGTCGCGCAACTTGCCAGCAAGTCCGTCACTGTAGCGTTGTCGGGCGACGGCGGCGATGAATTGTTCGGCGGGTATACGCGCTATCAACAGAGTCTGCGCAACTGGCGCGTGCCGCCACCGCTGGCACTGCTGCTACGCACGACCGCGCGCATGCTTCCCCACGGGTTCCTGGGGCGCAACCGACTGATCGACCTGGGCCGCTCCCGTTGGGGCCGTTACGCGGCGCAGGTAGTCCAGCCCGTGCGCCTGGATGAAGGTGGCGTCGGCGCAGTAAGCGCTTCGGGGGCACTTACGGCGGTCTCCGAACAAATCGCCGATCGCCTGCCCGTCGGAGCCGAACAGGATTTCGCAGCGGCCCTGATGAGGGTCGATATCGATACCTATTTGCCCGGCGATATTTTGACGAAAGTGGACCGCGTCACGATGGCAGTGTCTCTCGAGGCACGCGTGCCCCTGCTGGATGCAGACCTGGTGGATTTCGCTTTGCAGGTACCCAGCCGGTTTCATCTTGATACCAGCGAAAGCAAGCGACTGTTGCGAAAGGCCGTACAGGATATCGTGCCCAGTTCGGTGCTCAACCGCCCCAAGCAAGGGTTTGCCATCCCGCTGGCGCCATGGTTTCGTGGTCCGCTGCAGCACCGTGTCAACGATTTGCGCAGCCCGACCACGCGGTTGTCGTCTTACGTGGATGCGCAGGCGGTCAGCCGCATTCTGGACGAACATGCTGCCGGCCGGCGCGATCACAGTGTCATGATCTGGCGCATGATCGTGCTCAACTACTGGCTGGCCGCACTGCAGAGCGGGCGCCTGGCTCATCCGCCCGATATCAAAGCCGCGGGTGTCCTCTGAGACGCATCCGGGTGCTCATGGTCGGGCCCTCGCTCGACATCCTTGGAGGTCAGGCTGTTCAGGCTCAGCGTCTGATCGCCGGGCTGGCCCAGAGCACCTCGGTTGAAGTCAGCTTCCTGCCAGTCAATCCGCGCCTGCCCGGCGCGTTGCGCAAGCTGCAGCAGATCGGTTACGTACGGACAGTGGTCACCTCCGTGGCCTATGTGATATCGCTGCTCAGGCAGATGCCGCGCGCCGACGTGGTGCACGCGTTCTCCGCGTCGTATATGTCGTACATCCTGGCGCCGCTTCCGGCGCTGATTGTCGCTCGCCTGTTCCGCAAATCCAGTGTGCTCAACTATCGCAGCGGCGAAGCCGCGGATCACCTGACACACTGGCGTCTGAGCCGCTGGACGATCCGCCGACTGCCCAGCGTAGTCCTTGTGCCGTCGGGCTATCTGGTTAAGGTTTTTGGCGATTTTGGCATCACGGCGCGCGCCATTCCCAACGTCGTGCCACTGGAATCGTTACCCTATCGGCGACGGGCGACTGTACGGCCGATTTTTCTCAGCAACCGGAATCTAGACGCGCTTTACGATGTCGGCTGCACCGTCCGCGCGTTCGGCATCATCCAGAGTCGGCTTCCCGACGCCAGACTGGTCATCGCCGGCGATGGATCGCAGCGACGGCAACT